>JALXCS010000384.1 GCA_026990815.1 Methylomonas sp.
ATTTTCAAAGTGCTCAGAAAAAACTAAATTCAGTGGCAAAAAAAATAAGGGAAATTACCGATTTCCCGATAACAACCAATACCGTCTAATCCATGAAAAAAAAACATTTATCCCTAGCCGATTCATTCTTTTGCTGGTGGGGCAACTGGACAGTTCGTTTCGCATGGCCGGTACTAATTTTTTTTATAGTCCTGTCTGGAACCAGCTTATATTACACAAGCAACCACCTTGGAATTAATACTGACACATCGGAATTACTTTCGCCTGATTTACCTTTTCAGCAGAACAGATTTAAATGGGAAAAGGCTTTTCCTCAAGATGCCTCCGCCATTCTATTTCTGGTGGAATCTGAAACGCCGGAGCAAACAACGATAGCTGCAAACCAGCTTGCGAAACAATTAAAATTACAAAAAAAATTATTTAACTTCGTTTATACCCCCGGGGAAAACCCTTTTTTCCGGCAACAAGGCCTACTGTATCTAGACATTGATGAACTTGAAGACTTGTCCTCCCGGCTAAGTGAAGTACAACCGTTTATTGGTCATCTTGCTGAAGATTTCAGCCTGAAAGGCCTGTTTGAAATCATTGGCTACCCTCTCGAAAATAAAAAAGGGGACAAACTTCCCATTGACCTTGAGCCTCTATTGACAGAAATTGACACGGCATTAATTAAAATAACTAAACACCAAAACCATTATCTTTCCTGGCAAAACCTGCTTTCCATTAAAGCCCCTGGCGATCGTGATATGCGGCGCATGCTAGTTAGCGCCAAGCCAGAACTGGATTTCAGACAATTACTTCCGGCGGAACTGGCTATCAATAACGCAAGAGAAATTGCTCAAAAAATTCAGGTTCAAAATCCGGGAGTAAAAATACGCCTTACTGGCGAAAAAGTACTCGAACAGGAAGAAATGAAAAGTTTGACTGAAGATACAACGATTGCCGGCCTGATCTCCCTGCTGTTAGTTTGCATCACTCTTTATATCGGCTTAGGGTCAATCAAATTAATGATTGATACTTTTATCACCTTAATTACCGGGCTGATACTAACCGCTGGTTTTGCAGCTTATACTGTGGGACATTTGAATGTTCTTTCGGTAGCTTTTGCGGTCATTTTTATTGGTCTTGCTGTTGATTTCGCAATTCATATTTGCCTTCGATACCAAGAATGCAAAAAACTCGGACATAATAATATCGATGCGATTAAATCCAGCATAAAAAGTATCGGATTTTCTCTGTTCCTTTGCGCTTTGACCACCTCAATCGGCTTTCTGGCATTCGTTCCAACTGATTACGCCGGGGTTTCTGAATTAGGATTCATTTCAGGCGGTGGAATGTTCATTGGTTTCCTGGTCTCCATCACTGTTTTACCTGCACTATTAAAAATCTGTCCCAGTAAATTATCAAAGCCGGGAAAAAGCATGAAAGTACCTGAGTTTATCCATCTTTTTCCATTCAGACACCCTGTTAAAATACGTATCATTTCGTTCCTGCTTGCTATTAGCGCCTGTTTTTTATTAACCAAAATACAATTCGACTCCAACCCAGTCAACCTGAGAGATCCCAACAGCGAATCAGTTTCAACTTTTAATGCCTTGCTAAAATCTAAAACAGACTCACCTTTCGCTCTAATTGCGCTCAGAAACAATCTGCAAAGCGCTGAACAACTTGCCCAACAAGTTGAAAAACTTCCGGAAGTTGATAAAACAATCTTGATAAGCAGTTTTGTAGCCAAAGACCAGGATGAAAAACTGGAAATAATTGCAGATCTTGATATGGTTTTAGGCACTCAACTCGGCCAATTTAACCACCCCATTAAACATACCCAAAACCGACAAGCGCTGGTTGATTTAAACACAAAAATCACTGCTGCATTGAATGCAGGCACTACAGTCGCATCAACTGAATTATTGCAACAACTGCAGTTAAATATTCAAGTATTTATTGAATCAGCTGACAAATTAGACAACCCGGAAGTTCTTTACCAACGATTAGGTGAAAGTATTCTGGGGCTGCTGCCTCACACCATGCAACGCCTGGATATCAGTTTGAAAGCTTACCCTTTTGGCCTGGAAGACATTCCGGATTACATAAAACGAAACTGGGTAAGTAAATCCGGTATCTATAAAATCGTAATCGAACCTGAACTAGATTTAACCATTGCAGACAATTTAAAGGCATTTGCCAAGGCAGTACAACAAATTGATGATAGCGTCACTGGCCTTCCCATTGGCGACCTGGAATCTGGCAAGGCGGTAGTCAAAGCCTTTATTCAGGCTTTTTCCGGGGCGCTGATTGTGATTACTTTGATTTTGCTGATCGTCATGCGCAGCTTCAAAAACACCCTGCTCGTTATTTGGCCATTATTGCTGGCTGGTTTATTGACTGCTGCTGTTAATGTACTACTCAATAACCCATTCAATTTTGCCAACATTATCGCTTTACCTTTATTAATGGGTATGGGCGTTGATAGCGGAATTCATATCATGCACCGGTTACACACCAGCAAAAAGGACCATCATCTACTACTTCAGACCAGTACTGCAAAAGGGGTGTTTTTCAGCTCCCTGACCACACTAGTCAGCTTTACCAGTCTCGCCTTCACGACTCATAAAGGTATATCAAGCATGGGCTTGCTGTTGTCTATCGGTATAATATTTACCCTGGTTTGCACATTAATCGTTCTACCCGCATTTACTTCAAGGAGAGCCTGAAAATGTCTTTCAGTATTGCTGAACTACTTGCCAATCGCAGCAACGACAAATTTGAATTGCACGAAAAATATCTCAACAACCAGATGGTCAGGGTTTTAAAAACCATTGGCTATGACCGTAATTACCAAAAAGCCAAAGGACAGTACCTATACGACCAGGAAGATAATGAATACCTGGATTTATTGAGTGGATTTGGGGTTTTTGCGATCGGTCGAAATCATCCTACGGTTGTAAATGCACTTAAGGAAACCCTAACTCTGGAACTTCCCAATTTGGTGCAAATGGATGTCTCGTTGCTGAGCGGTTTGCTGGCCGAAAAAATCCTGCAAACCACCCCCGATAACCTGGATAAAATCTTTTTTGCAAATTCAGGTGCTGAAGCAGTTGAAGCCGCAATCAAATTTTCCCGATACACAACAAAAAGGGAAAAAATCGTTCACTGCGAACATAGTTTTCACGGCCTCACACTCGGGGCTTTGTCATTAAACGGAGAAGAAATATTCCGCGAAGGGTTTGGACCATTATTACCCCAATGTCAGGCCATCCCGTTTAATAACCTGGATGCATTAGAAACAGCCTTATCCGCTAAAGATGTTGCTGCCTTTATTGTCGAGCCGATACAGGGCAAAGGGGTAAATCTTCCTGACGACAATTATCTGCCAGAGGTTGAACGGCTATGTAAAAAATATGGCACATTATTCGTCGCCGATGAAATTCAAACAGGAATCGGCAGAACCGGAAAATTCTGGGCAATTGACCATTGGCAGGTTAATCCGGATATGATTTTGATGGCCAAGGCGCTTTCTGGAGGCTTTATTCCTGTCGGCGCAGTAGCCATGACCCATAAAATCATGGACACCGTTTTTAACCGTATGGATAGAGCTGTTGTCCATGGCTCGACGTTTTCAAAAAACAACATGGCAATGGCTGCCGGCCTCGCTACATTGCAGGTTATAGACGATGAACATTTGGTAGAAAATAGTGCGAATGTTGGCCATGAAATTATCGACAATTTAACCGCCATGACTGATCGCTATGAATTCCTCAAGGAAGTACGTGGCAAGGGTCTGATGATTGCCATCGAATTCGGCTCCCCTAAAAGTTTAAAGCTCAAAGCGGCCTGGGGAATGCTGGAAGCAGCCAATAAAGGGCTGTTTTGTCAAATGGTCACTATTCCACTTTTCAAAGGACATCGTATTTTGAGTCAGGTTGCTGGTCATGGCATGAACGTCGTTAAGCTGCTGCCGCCATTAAACTTAGGTCAAAAAGACCAGGACTGGATCATTTCTGGTTTCGACAAAACCATTTCCGACTGTCACCAGGTGCCTGGTTCCATCTGGGATTTGGGGAAAAACCTGGCCAGCCATGCATTAAAAGCAAAAAAAAGTAATTGATAAGGCACTATCTATGTTCAAACTAAATTTACTCTCTTTGATTATTATTTGCGTCATAACTCTGAGCCATGTTGGACAAACATTTGCTCATGCAGTGGTAACCAAACATTCACTGGAAATTGCACCAGTTCATTCAGGAAATCCAACCTCGGTTACCCTGGATTTTAACTCCAAAATTGAGGTCGGGTTATCTAAGATTTTTTTGGTCAGGGCGGGAGATGTTCACGAGACAGTCAAGTTTTCTAAAGGCAATAAACCGGGACAAGTTGTCGTTGAACTACCCGCCCTAGAACCCGGTGAATATGCTTTGCGATTCAAAATATTTGCTGCAGATGGTCATTTAACTGAAGATATCATTCGCTTTATTGTCAAACCTTAGGTAACACTGATGGAAGGAATAGCTGATTTTCTGGATTCATTAGTCGGCGGCGTAGATTTAACATGCTACTCAATGGCAATTGGTGGCCTGTTCTGGAGCATGATTATACTGAAGCCATGGAACGCCGATAAACATCTGATTAATGAACCACTCATTCAATCAACCATTAAAATCATTTATATAGGTGGATTTGCGCTTGCTGGCATTCAATTGTTCAAAATTGTTCTGAAGGTCTGGTTGATGGCAGCCATCCTTGGCAAGTGGCCTTTTCCAGAATTTGCCGACACCAATCAGTTCATTGCAGGAATTATTCGTTCGATAATTTCGTTGTTTCTGGCACTTTATTGTTACAAACATCTGAGAAAGGCCCCCTATTCTCAATATCACTGGGAATCAGCTGTGTTCTGGGCAATACCTTTGGTAATTTCAAGTGCCTGGCTAGTTCATGGCGCCAGCCGTTTTGAAAATACTGCGGTATTGATGGCTTTAACAGTTTTACACCAAATTGCCGCTGCCGCCTGGATTGGCAGTGTTTTTCAATTGGTCAATTTATGGCGCCTTCGAAAACAACAAATGGTAACAGAAATTTTGTGGCCTGATTTACTCAAGCGCTTTTCTTTGCCAGGAACCTATGTTGTCGGTCTTATTATATTAACTGGAGTGATACTCGGGTTTAATTATATTGACACCTGGAATGGTTTTATCGGAACCGGATATGGCAACCTGTTGATGGTCAAAATCATTTTACTGGCCATAGCGCTTGGTTTTGCCTGGTTAAACCGTTCTGCTACGCTGGAATATTTTCAGAACGGGGATTCATTCCGAATTAACAGCAGAGCACCCTACTATGTTGAAGCAGAAACCTTTGTTCTGATAACCCTACTTTTTACTGCAGCAAGTCTGGCATCCCAGCCTCCGGCTATTGACATACCAAATTTAACAGCCAGTTGGCAGGAAGTCTTAAATACTTTCACACCCAGAATCCCCCGAACTTCTTCTCCAACCCACGAAGCGCTTATTGCCGGAGAAGCAGGCCGAATTGCCATTGTCGGTCAAGTTCCTTCCGAAGCTGCAACTGCGTGGTCTGATTATAACCATAATATTGCCGGCATCTTTCTAACTATTATGAGTCTGTTTGCCATGTTGTCATATAGAAAAGGATTTGAATGGGCGCTTTATTGGCCGATTGGTTTTATCGGGCTGGGAATTTTCCTGTTTTTTCGTAGTGACGCCGAAACTTGGCCTCTGGGTCCAATTGGCTTCTGGGAAAGTACCTTTAGCAATGGCGAAGTCTTACAACACCGAATTGCTACGACTTTGGTTCTGGTATTAGGCTATTATGAATTAAAAGCCAGATTAACCAAAGACCCCAACAGTAAACTGCCCTATTTTTTCCCCATTCTTGCCGCTTTTGGTGGCTTGATGTTATTGACGCATTCTCATGTCGGCTTTCAAGCTAAAACCGCTTTTTTAATTCAGGTTGGACATACCCTAATGGGTGTTTTTGCTTTAATTTTGGCTATTGGCCGCTGGCTGGAATTAACACTTGATGGTAGAGCAAAACAAATTGCCGGTTTTATTTCTGTTTTTGCCCTTTTCCAAATAGGCTTGATTCTATTGTTCTATCAGGAACCTCTTTATTAATATGAACATTCCACCCACCCTGACCTTGTTGAACAAAATCCACACTCCGTCGGACCTTCGTCAGCTAAAAAAAGCTCAGCTCAAACCGCTGGCACAGGAACTACGGGATTTCCTGACTCATTCTGTCAGCCAATCCGGTGGCCATTTTTCGGCCGGCTTAGGTACGGTGGAACTGACTATCGCCTTGCATTATGTCTACAACACCCCTTATGACAAACTGGTCTGGGATGTCGGACATCAGGCCTACCCGCATAAAATCCTGACTGGCCGAAAAGATCGCATGACTACCATTCGGCAAAAAGACGGGGTTTCGGCTTTTCCCACCCGCGATGAAAGTGAATATGACGCCTTTGGCGTGGGCCATTCCAGCACTTCCATCAGCGCGGCGCTAGGAATGACTCTGGCATCCCAGTTAAAAGGCGAGGATCGCCATAGCATTGCTATTATCGGTGATGGTGGTATTACCGGGGGCATGGCCTTTGAAGCCTTGAACCATGCAGGGGCCCTGGATGCTAATTTTTTGGTGATCCTCAATGATAATGATATGTCAATTTCGCCCAATGTCGGTGCTTTGAATAATTATCTGGTCAAGATTCTGTCCAGCCGGTTTTATTCTTCGATTCGCGAAGAAAGTAAAAAAGTGTTCAGCCAGATGCCCAGCGTTTGGGAGCTGGCCAAGAAAACCGAAGAGCATGTCAAAGGCATGGTGGTACCTGGCACTTTGTTTGAGGAACTGGGTTTTAATTATATCGGGCCGATTGACGGGCATGATATTGATATGTTGACATCAACCCTGGAAAACCTGAAGCATATTTCAGGCCCACGGTTTTTGCATATCGTCACCAAAAAAGGTAAAGGCTATGCGCCGGCAGAGAAAGACCCCCTTGCCTATCACGGTGTCGGCCCTTTTGATCCGAGTAAGGATTCTTTACCGAAATCCGCACCCTCGCCGCATCCCACCTACACCCAGGTTTTTGGCCAGTGGCTCTGCGATATGGCCAAGCAGGACAGGCGGCTGACCGGAATCACTCCGGCGATGCGTGAAGGTTCCGGTCTGGTGGCCTTTTCTGAACAATTTCCGGACCGTTATTATGATGTCGCGATTGCCGAGCAACATGCCGTGACTCTGGCTGCCGGTCAAGCTTGCGAAGGTATCAAGCCGGTGGTAGCCATTTATTCAACGTTTCTGCAACGCGCTTATGACCAGTTAATTCACGATGTTGCGCTGCAGAATCTGCCGGTTCTGTTTGCCATTGACCGGGCGGGTTTGGTTGGCCCTGATGGCCCGACTCATGCCGGTGTTTTTGATTACAGTTACCTTCGCTGTGTTCCCAATATGCTGGTGATGGCGCCCGCTGATGAAAATGAATGTCGGCAAATGCTTTATACCGGCTTTCAGCATCATGGTCCGGCTTCGGTTCGTTATCCTCGCGGCAAAGGCCCGGGCGTTCCTGTCGATGAAAACATGCAAGCCTTGCCAATTGGCAAAGCGGAAATCAAACACGAAGGCGGCCGTATTGCCATTTTGGCCTGGGGAACCATGGTGCCCCCGGCCATAGAAGCGGGGAAAGATCTGGGGGCCACGGTCGTCAACATGCGTTTTGTCAAACCCATTGATGAAGAATTAATCTTGCAACTAGCCAAAACCCATGATGTGATTGTCACTGTTGAAGAAAATGTCCTGGCCGGTGGTGCTGGGGATGCTGTCAACAGCTTTTTGCAGGCCCAGCAGATATTAATGCCAGTATTGAACCTTGGCTTGCCGAATCAGTTTATTGAGCAAGGTACAAGAGAGGAATTACTGGAATTGTGTGGGTTGGATAAAAAAGGAATGATAAAAACAATTGAGGAGTTCTGTGGATGAACCGATTAAAAGCTAAAATTCGGGATATTCCCGACTTTCCAAAACCGGGAATTGTCTTCAAGGACATTACTCCGTTAGTCAAAGACCCCGCAACGCTGAGATTAGCAACCCATTTGCTTCTACAGCCTTTTCTTGGACGGGAAATAACTGCCGTTGCCGGTATGGAAGCCAGAGGCTTTATATTTGGATCATTGGTCGCATTGGAACTCGGTGTTGGCTTTATTCCTTTAAGAAAACCGGGGAAACTACCTTATGATGTACAAAGCGTATCCTATGAACTGGAATATGGTTCTGCATCACTAGAAGCCCATGTTGATGCTTTCGACAAAAATGATCGGGTGCTTATTATTGATGATTTACTGGCGACAGGAGGAACCGCCAAAGCCAGTTGCGAATTGGTTGAACAACTTGGTGCTAGTGTTGTCGCTTGTGCATTTGTTGTTGAGCTGGATTTTCTAAAAGGAAGGATTCAGCTTGAAAAATATGAGGTTCATTCACTGCTTCAATATTGATAAAACCAAACAAATAACGAAACATTAATTGATGTGTATCGGGTTGGTGTTGATTGATGGCATGTTGTAACGCTGATTTTGCCAGTTCTGCATTGGGTTCTTCTAATAACGCCCACCCCCTAATTTCCCTCAACCCAAGTCCAGTACACAGACCAAATAGCTCCAGCCTATTTGGGTTTTAATATAGATAATGTTACCGACCCAGTGTGTATGCACAGTCCCTGGGGTAAATTGTCGATTGAGTAAATGATCAGCTTTCTTATGAACCTCTCCGTCGGGGTAGTTATGTCTTTTTTAGGCTTGATTGCAGTCACCTTGGCTTTGTTCATTAACGAGGCGGTTTGATGGATACCAATTTCAATCCCTCAATAAGCTAATTCAGCCAGGATTCTACGCTTCCCGTAGGCATGTTTAGTTTCAATGGCTATGTTTCAATGGCTATGTTTCAATGGCTATCGATTTAATATGCTCGATTATGTTTAGTTTTTTAGTGTTCACTGGCTTATTGGTTTGGTAATAATGCATACTGGACGGTACCTTAAAAAAAGTGCAAAGTTCTTTGGCTTGATAGTCAGGGGAAGCCTTCAGAAATGGATTAAGGAACATTCAAAAAAAATGACCTTATGTTATAAGATAAAGCATGGCTAAAATTACAGAATCACCGAACAATAAAATCATTTTCGTTAACCCTCCTTATGAACGCATTGCTGCTGGGTATGATTTTGTCCGGCATATTACCAATAGAGCACCATCTCTAGGCTTGCTTTATCTGGCGGCATCGGTGCGGAATCATGGCTATCAAGCAGCTATAATCGAAAGTGATATTGAAAATCTAGATACTGGCCAGGTAGCAAAACACTTGATCGACGAAAAACCGGCTTTCATTGGAATAACATTGTTTACTGTCGGTGTATGGCAAGCAGCACAAATTGCCCGAAAGGTTAAACAATGGCTGCCGGACACCATCATTATTGTTGGCGGCCCACATATCTCGTCTATGAGTATGGAAACCATGCAGCATTTTACTGAATTTGATATTGCCGTGGTACATGAAGGTGAGCATGTTTTGCCAGAATTATTACAACACCTGCGATCAGGGGCTCCACTAGAAACAGTCAAGGGCATTATTTACCGTCATGATAGTGATCTTGAACGAACCCCACCTGCCCCATCCATAACTGATCTAGATGCCTTACCAATGCCAGCCTGGGATTTATTGCCCAATTTTCCTGATACTTATCTTCCAGCCATTTATGATTATCCCCAAGGCCCGGTTGCCACTCTGGTTGCTTCACGCGGCTGTCCGTTTCTATGTAAATTTTGCGACACCTCAACTTTCGGAGCAAAAGTCCGGGCTAATTCACCAGAAATAGTTTTCAAGATGATGGAATACCTTCATATTAATCATGGGATTCGGCACGTCCAGTTTGTTGACGACCTGTTTCTGGCCAGCAAAATCAGAACTCTGGCGCTTTGTGATCTGATAATTAAAAACAAACTGAAAATAACCTGGAGCTGTACAGCGAGGGTTGATACGGTGAAACCGGATGTCGTCAAACGCATGAAACAGGCGGGTTGCTGGGAAATTAGTTTTGGTCTTGAAACCGGATCTAACGAATTATTAAAAAAAATGGATAAAGCCGCTCGTGTTGAAATTTCTGAACAAGCAGTTAAATGGACTGCCGAAGCCGGTATACGTTGCAAGGGTTTATTTATGCTGGGCTATCCAGGCGAAACTACTGAAACCATACAACAAACAAAATCTTTTGCCCGGCGCATTCCAATGACCACAATGAATCTGAGTAAATTTACACCTTACCCCGGTTCGCCTGTTTATCGAGAAATATACGGTACCAATATCAGGGATGATCATTGGGAGAAAATGAACGGCATGAACTTTCTCTGGTCACCGGAAGGCATCAGTACCCAGGAACTGGACAAGGAATATCAGGCCATCCTGAAAAGCTTTTACAAACAACATCGGGTAATGCACAAATATGTCGTTATGAGCATCACCAACCCCACTCACCTGATTCGCTTAAGCCGGTTTATCATGGGTTTTCTGAAAGCAAAACTGCAAAGCTACTTTAATGGCCGAAAAGGAATCCTGATTGAAGAAAAAAATCATTTATGAATTTAATTTCATAAAATGCTGTAGTTCTCATAAGCCTCTCACAAAATAATTATCTTTATCTCATCTTCTACTGATTTGCCTCACTGCCATTAAGATAAGAAAAAGCTCTTTCTCTCTTCGGAGGGGGGCTTAACTTAATGGTAGTGTGACCCATTTACCCCCAAGTAAATCTGCTCATTATTTTGACTCCCAAAAATAAATAAAAACCTCACTTCAACCACAAATAAAACATGACATTGATCAAAGTACAGACATATTTCGCTTTATAAAACCTTAAAAAGGGCTTAATCTGGCTAAAAAATAATCATTTTAATTTAAAGATTATTTAATAAAACTAGTGTATTTTTTAGTCAGAAGGCTTCATTTTTTAATTGAATCTCTTCAAAAATACAAAAACTAAAAACCAAGGGGATTGTCATGAAATGCAAATTCACCATTCAATGGCTGAGTAGATGGTTTATTATCATCATTACCAGCCTGGTACTCAATCATTATGCACTGGCTGATGATGACGACGAGGACAAAGATGAACACTCAACAAGAATCATCATAAAAAGTGCAAAATACGATGCTGAAGAACATCGTCTCAAGGTAAAAACCAAATACAAAGGAAAAAAGCCCTATCAAGTTAAACTGCTTGATGAAGCTACGGGCGCTTTATTATTCAGTAAGAAAACTAAAAAAGATTCTCTAAAAATAAAGATAAAAAATATTGAAAATGGCTCTGTTCCTTGCATTATTAAAGTACAAGTGGGAGATATCAGTCGCACGAAAAAGGTTAAACATGCCCCTGAAAATTGTAGCAGTCAATCAAGCGGGGGTAGCGCTGGTGACGAATCAGATAATAATGAAAATAATGGCATTACTAATGTCAAAATTGACGATGCCAAATATGAAGATGACCGTCTTACCGTAAAAGGCGAATTTAAAGGTGGGACGCCCCAGTTTATTAAATTGTTCGATGACAAAACTGGACAGTTGCTTTCAGAAAAAGAACCTGATGGCGATGAAAATAAATTCAAATTCAAACTTTATGGATTAACAACTGTACCGTGTCGAATTAGGATACAGGCAGATCAAATTACTGCAATCAAAGAGGTTGAACATGCACCTGACGATTGCTCGGCAACAACTCCTACTCCCCCACCACCAACAACTGAAAATCAACCGCCTAGTTGTACCATCACAAGTCCAGCAAGTAACTCCGTCACTGTCAAACTGGGCGATTCAATCAATTTTTCTGGAACAGCCAGTGATCCAGATGGCGATCCAATCACTTTTGAATGGGATTTTAATGGCGGGGCTGATTCTCGTCCTTTGGTATTGAATCCGGGCAGTATAAAATTTGATGTCAACAATGGTAGCTTTTTAGTCCATTTTATTGTAACGGATGACCAGGGAGCCCGTTGTACTGCAAGTATGACCGTTATCGTTGGAAATATTACACCGCCTCCAACGACTGGCAATATGGTTCCACAACAACCGGCACCAGGTACTGCAGCCGCTGGTGATGGCAATCATGTGGTATTACCAGCCAATGACCTGGGTATGCACTGTGCAGATTTGGGCTCTTATCCTTTCAATATATTGCCGCCATTTAATACAGAAAACACCTATGTCATTAAAAAAGGTTCTGTTGGTGCAAATAAACCGCTCATTTTGGATGCCCGCGCAGTAACTGTGAAATATTCTGCCGCATCAAACCCCAATGATCCTGTTGGTCCTGATTCTATTAATTCGACCAGTCAAAATTTTCCAATCGGTAGCAAATTGGCCGATGCTACCATCAGAAAATCAGATTTTTGGGATGAGTTTAAAAATAGTGGACAAAGTATTGCTTCCCTTTTGTTCCCCGGATTAAATCCGGTTTTTGATGAAGGTTTACTGACACTGGATAATGTGGACCAGGGACATGGTCGCTTTATGCCTGGAATTGCGAATCCTTACGTCGCTAATGACCCACAAGAGTATAGCAAATTCGTTCCAGAATTCGGCTGGCATACCGCACAAGGTATTCCACTGACCAATGTGGATGATAAAGGTCGTTTGAATTCCTATCCACTGATGCGGGTCCAGGCATATGACAAGGCCAGTGGCCAGGTTGTTGCAACCACCGATGTTGTCGCTCCGGTTTCTGCCGAAGTAGATTGTCGGGATTGTCATACCGCTGGAAAAGTCGGCGCCAATCCAAATGCTCGCGACAAAGGTCCTGCATTTATTGCCCCTGCGTCAAGTGATCGACTGGATGTGGAATTGGCCGCCAAGAAAAACATCCTGATGTTGCATGACTTTAAACATGGAACAGATTTCATTGCACAAGACAAACCGGTATTATGTGCCGGGTGTCACCGTTCTAATGCACTTGCAACAGTGGGTGGACCAGCTGGAGATCCTGCAATCGATAGCATGTCAAATGTGATGCATGGTTTCCACGGTCGTTTGCAAACTGATACACAAGGAAATTTACTTCGTGATTTCAAAGGAGACCCAATTTTGATTGACCCGCAAAATTTAGCGGGAACAACATCGCTTATTCCTTTTGGCCCTGATGTACCAATGGAACAAAATTGTTTCCAATGTCACCCAGGGAAAATCACCCAATGTTTCCGTGGTGCAATGTTTACTGCCGGCCAGAAATGTGATTCTTGTCATGGTGACTTGTTAGCCATTGGGGGGGAATTCACAAGACAGGATGGAACGGTCCGTGAGCCGTGGGCAGATGAACCACAGTGTGAATCCTGTCATACGGGTATTGGCAGTGATCCGGTAGGCAATATTGCTTATCACGCCAACGATCCAGCTGCAGAACCATTACCTGGTAAAACTTCGAAGTTTGCTGTCAACGCTAATACTTTATATCGCAATAGTCTGGATGGCCATGCAGATCTTGGGTGTGAGTCCTGTCACGGTAGTCCTCATGCCATTTGGCCAAACCGTAATCCAAATGCCAATGACAATGTCACTGCCATGCAGTTACAAGGGCATACGGGTACGATATTAGAGTGTACAACTTGTCATGAACCTAACAGCTTCCCTAACGGGACTCTTGATGGCCCTCATGGCATGCATCCAGTCAACGATCCAAACTGGAATGATGAAGATGGCCATGGTCATTTTGCCGAGAACAGAGGAAATGGTGATCAATGTGCTGCTTGTCATGGGGCCGATCATTTAGGAACACGACTGGCAAAAGTCCCAGTGGACCGGGTGTTAAAAGACCCTAAAGGCAAGGTGCTGACGACACTAAAAGCAGGCGATGAAGTTGCCTGTAACCTTTGTCATAGCCTCAGCAAGAGCTTTGACGATTAAATCTTGAGCATACACCACCGGCTTTTACAAGCCGGTGGCTTTAGGTTATGGCTAAGAAAGCCGGCCATTTAATCAAAAGGCCATCTATAGCACACTAAAATTGTGAATTAATTCTTCTATACTCGCCATAAACTTTCTTTAAAAATGAGAGAAAAATATGTCTTCGAAATCAATAAAAAAAATACAGCTCAGTACTTTAGTAGTTTTAGCGATGAGCTCTATCGCATATGCACAGTCACCAATTGAATATAATCCAGCAAATACATTTGAAACAGGCGGCCCAATGCCTAATTTTGTATCTTCTGAAGATATTAATAATGATGGTCATGTTGACTTGTTGGTCTCGACAGAAAGAAAACTTCATTTCTTAATGGGCGATGGCAATGGAGTCTTGGAAAAAAGGGCAACTATCAGGCTTAATGCTACCGGAACGGGAGCGGCATTAGGTGATTTCGATGGTGATGGCAGTCTGGACATAGCGATATCCGTTACATCCACTCGAACAACAGAAGCATATTGGTATAACTACCAGACAGTTCAAACCACCGATATTTACTTGAATGATGGAGCAGTAGATCCAGCTTTTACTAAGCTAGTCAGTCTGCCCTATTACGGCGTTGACAGCAAATTTCAAGCTGAAGATTTTAATGGTGACGGTTTTGATGATTTAATGATAAATGGCCATATCATGCTCAGTCAGGGCGATGGAAACTTTCTGGAAAAAGATAGCATATTAATTACTGATTATTACCAAAATAAGATATCAGGGACCTATATGGCCGATATTAATAATGACGGTAATATCGATATCGTCTATGCAGGTTTATCGGTCAACTATTGTGGTAATGGTGATGGTAGCTTTTTTGAGTGCTATGACTCACTCGTACCATCCGGTGGAATCGTTGCTGATTTTAATGGTGATGGATTAATGGATCAGATTACAACAAAAATTGTCAGTTTCAAGCAAATTCCATATTCCGCCTATAGCGGCGGAGGCTGCGGTACGGTCGTCAGCTATAGTTATAGCGGAAGGAGGGGTAGTCGACATCGGGGAGGACGCGGCCGAATACGACGGACCCGTTGTTTTCCAAGTTATAAGGTTACCCGTTATCGTAGTGAACCTGAAACATCTCAAGTGCTGATCAGGTTACAAAATACTGATGGCACATTCGAAGAAATGACTTCCCCAATTATCGATGGCGAAATTGTTCAGCTGGATACCATCGATATAGATGGAGATTCCCTAACAGATGTTGCTTTGCGTCTGAAAAATCAATCCGGCATATCTGTATTCCGTGGTTTAGGTGGTGGTGAACTAACAGCATTGAAACCAGTTACTGGCGCACCTTCTGTATTGAATTTTGAAGATTTCAATGAAGATGGTTTGCCTGATATTATCTATGTTGGTCTTAGCATTCCTTCAAAACTGGATTCTGATGCCTGGGCTTTTTTACATTTACAATCTTCTTCGGCTAGTAATTCGACTGAGGGAACAAGTACGGGTACAACTTCCGCCCCCCCTGCACCACCAGCAACGCAAAACACGTCTACTGTTACTAATCCGGGCTCATCAAGCAATTCCAATTTTCCTGCTCTCGATCCAAATGGTGAGACCATAGAATTAGCTGGCACAATTAGTGAGCTCTATAATGATCATTTCATACTTGAAAACACTGCTATTTGGTATGACAATTCGGCTACTTTCAAGTATGAACCTGGTTTTGTTTTGGAAGTAGGACAATCCGCTCAGGTAGAAGCGAACCCGAATGTGGACGGATCAGGAACAGCAATTAAGGTGCAAATTGGGCCTTTATAAATAATCAAAACATTAATGCACTTACAGGTATGGCCATAGCCATTTTGCTGGAACCGAGGCATATAGTGATCCATGAGCCAATTTTCATCGAGCCGATCATTTTCGCTACTGATCGAGTGCTAAAAACCCTAACAGCAAGAGTGCTTATAACAATATTAAAAGTCGACGATGAGGTCTTCTGTTATCTTTGTCATAGTCTCAGTAACAGCTTTGATGATTAGGTAGGTACGTTGTGGATTATGGGATTAAAACAAGGCTGTTATTCACATTGCCAACGTTAATCGTCACTAACCTGACAAATTTAACAACCTTTATAATCTATCAAGAAAAGCTGCCAAATACACAATTACGTATTTGGCAGCTTTTGTTTTTTAACTTATGCCGTGATTTGGCTAAACAACAGTTGAAGCTAATCTTGCGGTGGCATTTCAGGGAATTTTGGTAAGCCTTCCGCCATAACATCCCAAGCAACCGAGTGACAGGTGAAAATATCCATTTGAGGCTCATAGTTTGACGGGTTCTCAAGAGAACCCGCCCGTATAGCCAGCATACCAGGCATTACTTCTGGCTTTCCAAACAGTTGTGAACCACAAGTTGGGCAAAATCCACGTTTAACTGTTTTCCCGCTACTACCCTTACTTTCAAAGTATTTAACTTCACCAGAAATAGAAACACTATCTTCCGGGAAAAACATGGCTGTTGCATAACCACTACCCGATGTTTTTTTACAATCGTTACAATGACAGTTTCCTGAAAATACCGGTGGAATAGTGCAAGTATATGAGACAGCACCGCAAAGACAATTTCCTGATAAAGACATATTGTAATCTCCAAAAAAATAAAAAGGCTATAGAACAAGTCCCCTGATTATCAAAAACGATTCAAGAGATACTGGTACTTGCTTTTAAATAGAATGTTGAATTGTAACATAGGATGAGCTTTTCATTTTACTTGAATGTTTTCAGCATCTTGAACCAATTGGATACTTCAACAGCATCCCCATAAAACTATTTTTTTTATAAATTTCAGTGAACTATGCACTTGTTTTTTGGCAAGCTACTGGCAAAATAGCGCCTAGAATACCTTCCTAATATCAGGTCTTGAAGGAGATAAAAAATGACTATTCTGCTCATCATATCGGCTGTGACAGTTACCCTTATCATCATACTTGTCAAAATATTCAACACCTTAATTGACAAGAAAAATCAGGTTACAAATATTTTTTCCAGCACTGATGTATTGTTAAAGAAACGTTACAATTTGATTCCTAACCTGGTTTCTTCGGTATCCAGATATATGGAACATGAAAAGGAAGTTTTACAAAAAATTACCGAATTACGAAATCAGGCCAATAAACCCGATATTACGGATGATCAAAAAATTACCTTGGACAACGAACTATCTTCTGCATTAGGAAGCATCATGGTTGCGGTTGAAAATTACCCTGATCTTAAAGCCAATGAAAATTTCCTGCATTTGCAACACATATTAACGGAAATTGAAGCACAGATTTCAGCAGCTCGCCGTGCCTATAACCAGGCAGTAACCAACTACAACAACGCCATCGAAATGATTCCAACTAATTTTATGGCTAGGTCCATGGGTTACACCCATAAAAAAGTTTTTGGTATCAAAGAATCCGAAAAACAAAACATTAATATTAAAGCATTGTTCAATCGGTAATTTCGACAATGAAAAGCTACGATCAACTATTACAATTCTACAATGAAAGCCTGTTTTCCAAAGTGTAGGGACTAGAGCAGGAACGACAGGAAATTATCAAATTTCAGTACATCGTTATTGCCGTTCTGGCCGCGCTGTCACTGGGACTAATATTATTGGTGTACTTCATGACGGATCGCCCAGATATGGCAACTTTTATGCCCTTGACACTCATATTGGTAATACTTTGGTCTGTTTTGTTTCAAATGGATATTCACCGGGACAGTATTCGCGTTGGTCGATATCAGGAAACATTTAAGCAACAAATTATACACCCACTTATTCAAGCCATGGATGATCAATTTATCCATACGCCTGATCACTGCGTATCCTATCAACTGGTCAGGGCCTCGGCATTTTTCCCGACGCGTGTTGATAAGTTTTCGGGTAACGACCATGTGAATGGCCAGGTTGATGGTGTAGACTTTCAATTCTCCGATGTTAAGTTGCTACAGCGGCATACCGATTCTAAAGGCCGTGTGACTTGGGAGAAATTGTTCTGCGGTACCTTTTTTGTGGCCGAATTTAACAAACATACACAAGGTGTTACCGTGATTCATCCCGAAACCTGGGAATACGGTGCGCCAAGCTATACGCGTTACTTGAAAATGGATAATCCTGAATTTAATCAACAATTTAATGTTTATGGAACCGATTCAATTGAAGCGCATTATTTACTAACCCATACCATGATGAAGCGGCTGATGGAAATTAAAAAATTGGCGACAGAAGATCTGCTGATTACATTTGCCGATGGCTGTATTTATCTGGCTATTGATTATGGCAATGACCCGAATGAAGCGCCAATTAACATTCCGGTTTCAAATCGAGTCATTCAATATATCCACACCCTGCAATTATTAGTGGATGTTATTAGGGAATTAAAACTCAATGAAAAACTCTGGGCCAAACGCTAATTTTCACCTTGTACTCACCAACAAAATTAATTTGTTTTTTGACATTTTTCAAACCTCTTGTCAGGGAATTTTCCCTTAAAATCGGCCACAATCTTTTCAATTTTTTGGTCATTACCCTTCCAGATAATTCGGGAGAAAATATGGTTTCTGACCATGGCATGCTTTTTTATTTTAGCACTCACTCCAAGTTTCTCCAATATTTCCTGAGCATGAATTGCCTGTTTTGCAGTATCATAGAAACCAAGGGAAATCGCTCCTTTCATCTCACCAAAACGAAATAACCATAAGTCATTAACACCTTTTGCCTCAAGAATAGCCACATTCTCTTCGGCCTTAGCCAAGCTTTCAGGTGCAGGATAAAACAGCAGATAACCGTCAACCACTTCAACATCTTTGAAGTGAAATACGATATTTTCAGCCTCGACCAGATTTTGTTTATTCCAATCCAGAATTTCCTGCTTGTTATCAAAAGGACCAGCTTCATAGCATATCATCTGATAGACATCATTAGCTGAAACAGGTTGTTGCATGTTGGGATCATTAACTTCACTTAGCAATAATATTTGCCGATTAAGCTCTTCAACACTCGGTTCAATCAATGGTTTTAATACCTCAGTTCGCCAGTGCCAAAAATAAAAAATGACATTAACCAGTAACACCAAAAAAAACAGATATCGCATATCAGTTTATCTAGGGTTCCTGTGAAGAATGGCTGCTAACCAAAGCCAGACCAGATAAGACTAAATCGGACTTAACCATAGCATTTATTGTCAGTTGTCTGGCAATTATTTCAGCATCCCCTCCTGTTAAAATTAACTGAAAACCAGGGGTTTTTAACATAATGTGCTCTATTAATCCTGCAATTGAGAATATAGCACCCGAATAAATTGCTGCTTCGGTATTGCCTGCCAACCCCACAGGATAATCTTGATCAACAAGATCAAGCTCCGCAGTCCCTCGTGCCAGTGATTTTTTCATCAACTTCAAACCCGGTGTAATCAAACCGCCCAAGTGCATTCCGTCATGGTTTAGCAGATCAACAGTAACGGCTGTTCCACAATCAACTATACAAACTGAAAATGGATAATAATTTCGCGCTGCCACAAGAGCCAGCCAGCGATCAACGCCCAATTTTTCAAAATATTGATAACCGCTCCTAACACCGTACCCTTCAGCTAACGATTGGGGCTTGAATATTTTAATACCTGGCCAAAGCCGAAATAAGGTATCCTGCACCTGATTTGATTTCTTGTTGGTATTAACACTGGCAATCGCGATGCACTCAGGTTGCTCCAGATTTTGCCACATGAAATATAATTGTTCCGTAAAATCAGGATCATAAGTAACGGATTCAGCCACTGAAATATCTGTTGATTGGTTCAATGCCCATTTTAACCGGCTATTACCAATGTCTATTAATAAATTCATCCTCTGCGACTAAAACTGACCTCACCTGAAGCAAAGGCTCTTGTATTACCATTGGAATCTTCCATTAGCAACAAGCCTTGGGTGTCAATCCCCAGAACGGTGCCTGAAAATTGCTGTTGCCCAACATAAAGTATTGCCCGTTTGTTTTTTAAACAATCGTAGTGACACCACTCTTCAAAATAAGCTTCAAAACTCAGGACTTCATAAGTAGAAATAACCGTGACCAACTCATTAATTAACAATGCCGTTAGGACATTTCTTGACACCTGTTTTCCTTGAAGAATTTGCCGTAAATCGACCCATTCCCGGGTAATATTCTGTGCCGCATTTTCTGGCAAAAACATATTAAGTCCTAACCCGATCACGGCAGTACAAGGACCATCTGCCTCACCACTGACTTCAACCAGAATACCTGCCAGTTTCTTTTCTTGCCAAAAAATATCATTTGGCCATTTCAGGCCAATTTCTTGGATATCAATCCGATGCAATACTCTAACAACTGCCACACCTATAACCAGGCTCAAAGCAGAAATAGCGGCAGGACTACTGGAAAAACGCCATAGAATTGAAAAATAGATATTACTGCCAAAAGGCGATACCCATTCTCTGCCCCGCCGCCCTCTGCCAGCATGTTGATACTCGGCAATACAAATAGCGCCGGAACTTTTTTGTCTTCCAGCTTCCGACATTAAATAGCTATTAGTCGAATCAATTTGATAAAAGATATCAAGTTGACTGATTTTTTTTTCAACTTGCGGATGCAAAGTTTTCAGGATTTTTTCTACGTCAAACAGTTCCAATTCATCATTTAAACGATATCCCTTACCGCTTAGAGCATGATAATCAAGTCCCAGTTCAGGCAGGCTCCGGATATGTTTCCAGATTGCAGACCTGCTGATGCCAACTTGTTCGGCTAATTCGGTTCCTGAATGGAAATTTCCGTCTGCAAGAATCTCCAAAATTTTTTTTAAGCTGCTGGAAATTGCCATCGCTAAAAATATCTAAATGGAAATAAAAAATTCCCTGCCGGAAATACTGCGTGAATAGAGAAATAATAAGACAAGCGCCTTAGTTGGCGCTTAAGTGAAACGAAGCGAATGCTCAGAAAAGATTCAGGATTCTTTTTTCCCCCTAATTTGTTGCATTTGCCTTTTAACAACATGTTTAATGATTAACTCGCGATCCTGTTCTTTCATATTGACATAATCCAGACCGACAACATAAGGATATTCGTTGTCATCTGCATGATTCATTTTCCGGTAAATTACTTTACCATAAGTGATAACAATTGCCATACTGGAAGTCAACAGCATTTTAATTTCCAGAAAATCACCTGCATTTAAAGCTTCTTGGCAGGCAAAAGCCAAACCGGTCGCACTAATATTGACTTCTCGGGTATTTTCGGTTGAAAAATCAGTTTCCTGCAATAATACCGCCCTGACAATCAGATCCATTTTATCATCCATCAGTTTCAAATAGTCGGCAATATCAGAATCGTTTTTTTCTAGTCTGCGTAGAATTAACTGTGACTCCTGACTCAAGGCATCCATGGCTGCGGTCAAAGAGAAATTACCTAATAAATTGTCTTCGACATGGCTGAGTTCTGATATCTGTATTGAATCAACCTTCTTGTAGGTTAAATTAACCTCATCATCAATACGAAAAAATCGTCTTCTGTCTTCCCCTCTAACGGGTTGATTTTTTTGTGTTGCCACATTGACTCCTGTTAATTTTTAGCCTTGTTCTGAATTATTTTTTTCACCAACTCATCGTTATTCTGGGTTGTCGGATCATCCTGAGCAATAATGACTTCCACACGTCGGTTCTTTGCCCTGTTTGCTGCAGAAGTATTGGGAACCAGTGGCCTGGTTTCTGCGTAACCCTCGATAATCAGCCGGTTTTGATCGATCCCTTTATGCCTTAGAATACTGTGTGCTACGGTAACAGCTCGCGATGCAGACAATTCCCAGTTAGATCGATACCAGTCAGTATTGATAGGTATGTCATCGGTGTGACCGGCAATAATAATTTTGCCTTTGGCGTTTTTAAGCGATTCGGTAATTTTATCCATCACTGGCTCAAAACCAGATTTCAAAACGGCGCTTCCTGAAGAAAAGGAACCTTTTTCCTGAATCCTTAAAATAATCTTTAGTCCATCGGTTTCAACACTAACCAATCCTTTTTCAATCTCATCTTTTAGAGACTCCTTGATTTCTTCAGCCTGATCCTCAACTTTCTCAACCATTATTTCCATCAATTGCTGCTTAACCTGTTCCATGTTTTCGGCATCAACATCAAGGGTATCTGATTGCTTATTGGTAGTCTGCTTGATCTCTTCTAATGGCGTGGGATCGGTCTGAGCAGGGGAAAAATGCTGGGCAATAATACTGGTACCCATCGGAGGTTCTGTTGCTGGAATATCTCTTTGCACACCAAAAGCATTTTCCATGGAAATAGCCATTTTTTTAAACTTGGCTGCATCCATGGTGGCAAAGGAAAGCAGCAGAACAAAAAAGCACATCAGCAACGACATCAAATCAGCAAATGTGGCAAGCCATAAGGGGGCGCCCGCAGGCGGACATTTTGGACAATCAGACATTTAGCTTACCTATTCACCATCTTCAGTTTTGCGCTTTTTTTCAGAAACATATGAATTTAACAAAGCTTCCAGCACTTTCGGATTCATTCCTTCCTGAATGCCGGTAATAGTATCCAGAATCAGTTCTTTATTGGCTCTTTCATAAATTAATATGCTGGATAACTTATCGACAATCGGCAAAGCAAAACAATTAGCCACCATCGCACCATAAAGTGTTGTCAAAAGTGCCACCGCCATCGCTGGACCGATACTGGCTGGATCAGACATATTTGCCAGCATTTGTACCAGGCCAACCAGGGTTCCGATCATACCCATTGCGGGTGCGAGATCACCAACCCCTTTCCACATATCCTGACCTACTTCGTGACGACTGATCAGCTGATTGATTTCCTTGCTTAACATTTTCTGCACAAAAGCAGGTTCATGTCCATCAACACAGAGGGTTATTCCCTTTTTCATAAAAGGATTACTGATTTCTTCACCTTCCAACGCCAGCAAACCATTTTTTCTTGCCACATCCGCCAAACGAACTGCCTCTTCAATCAGTTCATTGGGATCTTCTTTCTTGTTTAAAAAAGCCTTACCTAAAACTCCAAAGGAACGCAAAAAATCAGCCAGCGGGATACGCATTAAGGTAACACCGAATGTTCCACCTATCACAATCAAAAGTGAAGGAACATTGACAAACAGCATCACATCACCGCCGGTCGCAATCGCAGCTACTATAATTCCCACACCAAGCAGGAATCCAACCAGGCGCGCTATATCCACCTATAAACCTCTATTTTAAAAAAATGAACACTAGATTTTCAGTATTTATATGGACTTTCAACTGTTTTCCATATATGAAAATTTAATCTTTATTTATTTAAAGATTAGTTTACTTTTTCAAAAATCAAAGCCGGAGAAACTAAAAAAAAAAATTTCAGTGAAATACTACACAGACCTGTTATTTCACTGAAATTATTTTTTTCCAGACAAAACAAGTTAAATTTTATCTTGTGAATCTCTGTACATGACAAAAATTTGTGGAATGTAGGTAAGCGATTGAAATAACAAGACATTCTATCGCAGGGATACGATAGAGAGTTACACGGATGTATCTATGCGTGTCTTTTTATTTCAATCACTTAGCTCTTTAACATCCAAAGTGGTTAATTTTTTGTCGTGTACAAAGCTTGTGAATACAAGCATTAAATAGATGAAATTAAGGACAAACACTACGGTTGTTGACTGACTCAAGTAATAATTGCTGAAATTGATGCTTTTTCATGGGTCGATAAATGAAATAACCTTGTCCCATATTGCAACCTTCTTTTTTCAAAAAATCATACTGCCACTGATTTTCTATACCTTCAGCAACAACTTTTATGTTCATGCCATGGGCCATTGCAATAATGGCTTTAACAATGCCTACCTGGCCATCACTTTCCATATTTGACACAAACGATCGATCAATTTTCACGGTATCAACCGGAAATCGATGTAAATAGCTTAATGATGAATAGCCTGTACCAAAATCATCAATCGATAAGCTGATATTATATTCTTTCAAAGCATTCAGTTTTTCCAGATTGGTCTCGGCATTATTCATCATGACGGTTTCGGTTAATTCAAACTCGAGATGCCTGTTGAGTTCGTAATCTGGAAATTGATTTCTCACTTTTTCTAAAATATCAGACTGATGAAATTGCAATGAACTGATATTCAATGCCAGTTTGAAGTTTTCCCGTATCAGCCCTTGCTGCTTCCAGAATTTTAAATACTGAGTGATTTGTGCAAACAACCAGTCACCGATTCCCAGAATTTGACCGGTTTCTTCAGCCAATGGAATAAATTCTGCCGGCGAAATCTCGCCTTTAGTTCGATGATGCCAACGCATTAAAGCCTCCGCACCAATTAAACACCCCCTTTGTAGACAAATTTGCGGCTGAAAAACAAGAGACAATTCATCTTTGGCAATGGCATTTCTTAAATCCGATTCCAGAGTTAGCCGATACAGTGATCGCTCATTCATGGCCTTGGTGTAATACTGGAAGTTATTTTTGCCATTTGCTTTCGCGCTATACATTGCAGTATCAGCATTTTTTAAAAGCGTCTGAATACTGCCACCATCGTTTGGTGAAATTGCTATGCCGATGCTGAAGGTTACATAAACTTCATGCCCGTCCAGGTCAAAAGGTTTTTCAAGCGCTTTTAATAACCGATTAGCAACACTGGCTGCAACCTCTTCATTTGGAATATCTGCTAAAAAAACCGTAAATTCATCACCGCCCAATCGGCCTATATCAAAGCGGTTAAAATCAATGGAACTGGCACTAAAAACCCGATCTGGAAGTATATTACCGATCAGCCTGTAGTTTTCAGTTTTGTAGCTTTTATCCTTTTCAGCTGTCCGAATGCATTTTCTTAATCTTTCAGTAATTTTGCATAATAGTAAATCACCAAAATTGTGACCCAATGAATCATTGACCCGCTTAAAATCATCCAGATCAATAAAAAGCAAAGCAGACAATAATTGATATTTTTTGTTGGTAACTAAAACTTTATCCAGAACCAGCAAGAAAGCTTCCCGATTCATTAATCCAGTCAGGGAATCAAAATAAGCCAGCGCCCTGACCTGATCTTCGGTATTCCGTCGTTCCGTAATGTCCTGCAAGGTACCAATACAATCCACTACTTCATTGACATCATTTTTTATAACATTGCCCATATGGGAAATAATCTTCTTAGTCCCATCCCCAGTGAATATTTCATGCTCAATTTCAAAACTGACACGATTATTGACACAATTGACGATTGCCTGCCTGACCGCTTCAGTATCATGCCCGGGTACATGCTCGAGAAAATCTTGCACAGTAAAACTTTTTCTGGGATGTGCTTGGATTTCCAGTAAATCATAAACGGTGTTCGACCAATTAAATGATTCATTGACCAAGTGATAGTCCCAATTGGCGATCTTGGCGATTTTTTGCGCTTTAGTCAGCCTCTCTTCACTGGATAACAAAGATAAGTTGATTTCATAAGCGCGCAATAAAAATTTGATGCGATAAATCAGAATTGTCCAGTTTATTGGTTTCCTGGAAAAATCCGTAGCACCAGCCTGAAAGGCATTCTCGATGGATTGATACTCTTCAGTTCCGGCAACAAAAACAATAGGTTTACCGTTACACATCGAATTTTGTCGTAGCTTCCTGCAAACATCAACACCGCCCATATCTGGTAAATCGTAATCGAGTAATACAAGATCCGGAATACAAGCCAGATCCTTGGCGATACCTTCGTTCCCTGTAGACGCTGTAAATACTTGATAACCAAACTGCGATAATTTTTTTTCTGCAATCAGGCAGAGCGTCGGATCATCATCAATAACTAAAATTTTGTAAACCTTATCCATTTGCTTCACAACTCGCCTCATCCATTAGAATGTTTGCATAGGCCTTTAAGACATATTGATATTCTTGATTAATTGTCCGCCACAATTCTTGTGCTTCCAGTATTTTATTAGTGGTCGCGAGCTTTTCAAGCTCTTTGAACAAACCTGATAATCTCCTGGCAGCAACATTCATACTACTGGATTTTAATTGATGAGCACATTTAGCAATAATGTCACATGATTTTTTTGTAAAAGCTCTCTCTATTTGTTGAAAAACCTGATCGGCATTTTCAAAAAAGGTGGAGCTGATCTGGCTGATGAATTGTTTAGAATCACCTTCGTCCATTGCTATCAGATCTTCAATCATAGCCTTGTCCAAAACATCATGGCCAGGAAATTCTTTCTCATTATCTGTTTTCTGCTGCTTGCTGACAACTGGCAACCATTGCTCGATAACACTCAGCAGTTGTTTCTTCTTGAATGGTTTACTTAAAAAATCATCCATACCCGCAGCAAGACATGCCTCTTTATCTTCCTTAAAGGCATTTGCTGTCAAAGCAATAATGGGAATATGTTTACCAGCTTGTTTTTCCAGTTCGCGAATTTCCCGGCTCGCTGTAAAACCATCCATGATAGGCATTTGGCAATCCATTAAGATCAAATCCAATTTATTGGTCTTGTATATATCCAAAGCAATTTTTCCATTAGAAGCAGCGTAAATTTTAAAGCCGGATTGCTTTAGCATTGTCTGTGCCATCAACATATTAACAGGATTATCCTCGACGATTAACACGTTGAGCTGCCCTGCAATTTCACTAAAAATGATATCCGACAAATCGGCATTTATTAGCCGGTTAATTTGTTCTACCAGGTACAAATTATCATCGCTGACTTGAATAAAAGCCATATTAGTCAGCTGTTTTACTACTTGATTATCAGTTTTATTTTCTAAACAGTAAGCGGCAGCGATTTTTTGATCGTCGTCGGTTTTCTGTTGCTGCCAGAAAATCGCTTGTTCAATGCTTGTTTGGGTGAAAAGTAACAAAACATATTTTTTTATTAAATCCGGCTGCTGTAGCAATAATATTGCATCTGAACAACGAATTACTTCGACGTTATAATCGAGTTGTTTTAATTGCAAAGCAAATTCAGATCCCGGCTGATCCTCAAACAATGCGATTAATGGCGCCTCAACTGATGTTCCTTGCTTAGACTCGGGTGCCGCAAGAGTTAGTGGCAATCTCAGCACAAATTCTGTTCCCAATCCTTCAATGCTTTGAAAACAAATTTCACCTCTTAATAGGGTCACCATTCTTTTTACTATTGCCAAACCTAAACCAGTTCCGCCAAATTTTCGGGTATTGGAGGCATCAGCCTGTGTGAAAGGTTCGAACAATGCTGCTTGCTTTTCTTTGGAAATACCAATCCCTGTATCCCTGACAGTAATGATAAGTTCACAGGTATCAGGTCCAGTTTTTTGTGTTTTTACAGTTAATGAAACAGTGCCGCGTTCAGTAAATTTGATGGAATTATTTAACAAATTATGTAGAATCTGACGGATTTTTTGCTCATCTCCATACAAAAAATGAGGTAAACCCGTATCGACCTGATGATCTAACAACACGGATTTACTGCTACTGGCATGACGATTACTGGCCAATACGGTATTTAACAGATCATAAACATCAAACCAAACTAGATCCACTTCCATTTTCCCTGCTTCAATTTTAGAAAAATCAAGAATATCGTTAATCTGATTGAGCAGGGAATTGCCTGATTGATTAATTATATTGACGTAATCGCTTTGTTGCTGATCCAGATGAGAATCTTTCAGTAAATCCGAATACCCGATTATTGCATTCAGTGGTGTGCGAATTTCATGGCTCATCACGGATAAAAATTCTGACTTCGCCTGGCTGGCTTTTTGAGCCTGATCAGCTAACACTAATGCTTTATTTTTTGACTTGACCAGATCTTTGGTTCGTTCTTCTACCAATTCTTCCAGATTTTCTTTCTGATGCTGCAAGGCATTATTCCAATGCTGAATTTTGTCCAGCATATTATTAAATGCCTGACTCAAACGTCCAATTTCATCCGACGATTGAATGGTTGCTCGCTTATCATATTTACCAGATTTTCGGACATCCTCACTAATAGCCAACAATTCCAGAATCGGGTCACTCAGTTTTTTGGCAAATCGCTCCATGACCAGAAAAATCAACCAGGAAGCCATTAACAAGCCACAGATAGCTATGGCTAAATCTCTGCCCAAGCGTTGATAAATATCATGCAAGGAAATAACCAATACCATCTTGCCCCAAATAACATCATCTTGAACCAACGGTTTACAGACAGTAAGATAGGTCAATGAAAACTCATGAGCCTCGCAGAAAATAGATTGGATTAATTCTTTTTCAGGTATTTTCCAGTCGCCAGCACGTTGATAAAATGCAAAAGGCTGCTGTTGATTAGGTTTTATCACTGCTGCGAAAACAATATCTTTATGCGCTTTCAGGGTTTCCAAAGTTAGCTTGGCATCGACCGGATTATCAAATATCAGTGCAGGGGTTATGGCCAGAGTTGTGATTTCAGCCAGTGCATTTGCTTCATTGCTCAAAACTGAACGGTTTGAAAGAAACGAATTCAGCATTAAAATGCTACCAGAAATCAGCAACATCAATAATATGCTTATACTTAATAGTATACGTAGCTTGTCTTTGATTGATGCGTTAGTAAAGCTGATCATATTTTCATCTCCTTATTCCTTTCCAGCTGGAAATTCAAAAATAGTGGCTAAATTTAGAATCCTTGAACTCACCACCAGGCCCGTTTGTTGTACAACCGGCAAATTGATATTTAACTGCATTTTTCCCCTTTGCTGTTCCAAAGCAACCATTCCTCCAGCTTTTAGAAAATCTATCCCTTCTCCAATTGTCAAAGTATCCTGGCCCACAATATCTATTAATGCCCGCTTCGCCAGATTTTTCTTTAAATCACCAAAAAAAATCACCTGACAATGTTCCAACGGTCTAAGACGTGATCGATTTAATAATTGCACTTTTTTGCCATTGATGGTTTTAACATTCAAATTGGAAAAAGATGTCTGTACAACATTATTTCCAATGACGCACACATTCAAAACCGGATTATCTGAGTCCGGCCAGGTAGTAAATCGGGCAAGATTCAGTGTTAATGCCGCCAAAACAGATTGCTTGTCAATTGGTTTGGCATATAACGATTTGTGATAACTAATGCACAGTAATGCCCACACAATCATTATTATTTTGTTATTATTCAGCATTATAAATGCCCGTTATTGCCCAAACTGCCAGGTTATTTTTCCATAGACTCCTCGTTCAATCGCTATTGCATTCAATGTGGTTTCCTTGGTATATTCTAGATGCTGGCTTGCCAATAAATTTTGGCCTACCAGAGATAGCTCAATTCCTGCAACTGGTCTCCATGCCATACGAATATCCAAGGAAACATATTCTTTTATGGGGTCTTTCTCATTACCAGCATTCAGACTAACCGCAAAATTCCTGTCGACGTATCGAAAAAAAACATCGAGATCAATATCATTTCCAAGGGATATAACACTTCGTAAAGAAAACTGTTGCTGAGGACTGGCCCCTAGTTCACTGATAGCTTTTTCGTTGTTAAAATCAGTTTTCAATAAGCTGTAATTCATATCCCATCGCCACCAATCTAACATTTGCCAGACAGTTGCTGCTTCAAATCCATAGGTTTTAGCCCTGAGATTATTACTTAAAAAATAAGGTTGCTTAATATATCGACCATTAAAAACCGGCGTACCTAATTCAAGTGACCTCAACTTATTGTAAGTATTAAAAAATGCCGTTATGTCAATTGACACATTTTGTATCCAGGTTGTTCGGTAGCCAAGTTCATAACTGATCACTTCCTCGGGCTCAAAATTCCTTTGCCCTTCGAATACCAGGGCAACAGGAGGTCTAAAAAATGGAGGAGTCGTTGTAGCCTGTGGAGGTTCCAGAAATTGCAAAGAAACTATATCATGTTCGAAGCGAGAAGGTGTTCTCACCGCTCTCGATACCGCCCCCCATAACCGATGATGACGATGAGGTATCCACAATAACCTGGCAGTTGGTTGTATTTCAAAACCACTATAATCATTATGTTCAAATTTTGACCCTAACGTGAGCCATAACGATTCATCGATCAGAGTTATTTCATCCTGAACGAAACCGCTGACTAACTGATCATTTCTACTTGAAGGCAACAATTTGGTGGTAACACTTATATTTGAATCATCGTGGCTAAAGCGATAGCCTATTCCCCAAACTAAATCATTCCATCCCAAAAAATCAAACCGATGTTGAAAATCAATATCAAATGTATGCCTGCTTTCTTTTAAAAAAGCAGATTGCCGTTCATAATAATCATAAAATATTTGTAAAGTAGAATCAGAAGTCGCTGAAAAAGTATGCTGATGACGAAGCAACATATTTCCACCAAAAGAATCAACAGTTTCATCCATTCTGTTTCGATAGGGCGACGATACCTGAAACAATGTTGTATCTTGATTGATATGGCTCTGAAAGATATCTCCTTGCAAAGTTATCGTATCATCAATCGATGGTTGAGAATCCATTCTGAAACCACCTTGAACCTTATCCCATGCATCGCCAGCGGGTCCGCCAGTTTTTTTGGTATTTTGATCTCGATTAAACCCCATGACATATGCTCTTGCGCTTGTATCATCTGATATCTTCCCGCCATAGCGGAAAGCGCCGAATCCTTGTTCTTCAGTTCCACCGCCGGCTGTTATTAATCCCCCCTGTGTATCAGAAGAATGTTTGGTTATAATGTTAATCACACCGTTAACAGCATTAGCGCCCCATAGAGTAGCCCCGGGGCCACGAATTACTTCGATACGTTCAACGTCCTCCAGCATCACATCCTGATTTTCCCAATAAACTCCAGCAAAGGCGCGCGTATAAATACTCCGACCATCGATCAAGACCAGTAGTTTATTAGCAAACCTACCATTAAACCCACGTGCAGTCACAGCCCAGGAGTTGGCACTAATGCGGGCAACGTCAAGTCCGGGTGCCAATCTTAAGGCTTCGGGAATAGAAGTAGCACCAATTCGCTTAATATCTTCATTGGTAATCACAAAAATTGCGGCAGGAGAATCATTAAGAGATTTTGCTTTTTTTGCAGTTGAGATCACTTCCACATTCAACAGATCTTCAACGCTTAAGCTCATTAGCTCTTCAGAATCAGCGCTTACATAATGGCTGTGAATAAAAGAAACCACTATCACAATTAGAAACTGGATAATCAGTCGATTTTTTCCGTTCATGTCTTAAATCAAGTGAATTAACTATAAATTAAGACTAGCAGTTTCTAAAAAATTGGTAGGGCTAATTTAATACGATAGAATGGTGGATGTTATTGATTGTGAAAGAAATGGAGATTTTATGATACTTCCAAACGATCTTACGGATCAAAATGGAATATTGAGAATCTGACCGGTTTCTATCAGATTTGGATCTTTCAATTTATCCTTGTTTGCATTAAACAACAACATATATTTATCGCCTGATCCATATATTTTTTTTGATATTTTATATAATGAATCCCCCTTAAGAACAACAATGGTCTGCCGCTTCTGGGTTTGCTTTTCTTCTGGGCCGGTACTGTTTTCATCCAGTGTTGTTTTGCTGACTTCGGCATTAAGCGCCTGTATATATGGATCATTTTGATCACCCCGGGCTAAATTTTTACTGGAACTGACAATATCATTAACAACTTTTTCAGCATATTCAGCCATCTCAGGTTGGATATCAGGCTGTTTTTTTTGCTTTAATTCTGCCATTGCCTGACGAACAATATCATGAATTTCATCAATCTTGCGTCCTTCCTTTACTCCAGAAGAAATAACCTCGGCCAATTGTTTTTTCTTGTGTTTTTTGCTGCTTTTCCCAGTAAGAATAATTTCCAACTGATCACTAATTTTCTTTGCTAGCTCATCAACAGAACCATCAAGAACAACACCTGGTTCAGGCTCACTATCAGTAGTGATAACTTGTGTGGATTTCATTTTGGTTTTATTTGCCTCGTTACTCAAAGCCTCAATATAAGGATCGGGGGGGGCAGCAACTGCAGACAAAGTCACAAACAAGATTGAAAGTTTGATTAACGTGTTCATAGCAAACCTCTTTAATTTTATGGAATAACAGTTGTTAATCCTAGCAACTGCCAATCCTGCATACCGCCACGATACCAGAATAATTTATTTTCCGGATAGCCAATTTTAATGAGCGCCTTGATTGCCCTGGTCGATTGACCACACCATAATCCATTGCAAAAAAGCATTAATTCGCGGGCCTTTTCAAAATTCCAACCACCATCTTTGCTTTTATTCCCCCCTAGTAATTTAAGAATTCGAGATGTGTGGGGATTTTCTGTTCCGGCAGTCAAAATAGGAAACGGGATATTCACAGAACCAGGAATAGTGCCTTTTTCGTACCATTGGGGTAATCGGGCATCAATTAATGCACCCTTGCCTTTTTTGACTTGATTATCCAGGAAATTCAACAATTCCAGCACTCCAACAGTCTGCACCTTGTCTGTAAGCTTGATGGGGTGCACACAAAACGGTGGGCAAGGCCTTGATGTTTTCGCATAACTGTTCGTCAAGCGGTGTTCCGGATCCTGTGTCCTCATTATTCTGACAATCTGGCCATTGTGCCTAACATCAAGATAAGGAAGATCAGTCGTAATCTTTATTTTTATCTCATCTTCGGCCTGTATTACCCATGATCCACTTAACATCAAAAAAGTTATCAATATTTTTTTCATTGTTGTTGCTCCTCTTTTGCGACTTCGTCTTCTACCGCATTTTCTACGGCGTCCTGAATTGAATCCTGAACAACTTCGTAAATTGCATCGTTGAATTCATCAATACTCAAAGGCTGGTCTGATTTTTCATCTTCTGATGGTGCGGAAACAGTAGAAGCAGACTCATCATTTTCATTAACCACAACCGGTTGTTGCGGCGCTTCAGTTTGATTATCCGGTTGTTTTTCAGTTTCACTTTGCTGACAACCAATAAGAACCCAAACCAACGGGATAAACAACAATAGTTTGTTGAGGTATTTCATGAACACTGATCCTCTTTTTGAATATTAATTTATGCCAAACAGCAATGCTAATGTTCTACTTTTTTCATCAAGAATTTTATTGATTTCCGTAACCGTTCAACTGCAGTAGCCAAATCATTAATTTCGTCATTAGATGCCGCAACAATCGGCGTTTCAATTTCACCCTTGCTTAATCTTTCAACATCTTCCGAAAAAGCAATCAAGGGTTTGGGAATAACTGCTGAAATAAAGTAAGCAATAATAGTTCCCAAAAGCAACAGCACCACCATAACGACAATTAAATTAAAATTAAACCGCTCTGATGGCTGAAAAATAATATCTTTTGGCGATGTAATTATTAATATTCCCAACCGCCGCTGATTTTCGTTAATTTTAAGAGGAGCATAACTAATTACCTCTTCAATAGAATTAAGATGGCTAGTTCCTGAAGTATTTTTGAGATCATCTTTTGAAATATTTTTATCCGAAAAAAAATTCTCCCCGGTATCCAGATTGGTCTTTCCACTCCAGGCTTTTCCAGGATCAGGATGAAAAAGATAATAGCCATCCGAATCAATCAACAATACTTGCATTCCTTTGGGTAATTGACTTGCTGTTTTTTGAAAAATTCTATTCATATCAACATTGAACACCAAAATACCCTGCGGATTATTTTGCTTGTCAAATACTGTGGTGGCGTAATAAATCGTAGGCTTGAAAGGTTTTACTATTTCGTTCGCCTGTTGACTTAGTTCCAGCACCGACATATACAAATCACCTTTTTGCAAGCCAATTGTACGCTTAAAAAAATTCATAGCTCTTTTACTTTGCAAATCTGGATCAGAAATATTTCTTATTTTTCCGTCGACATTCTTAATTCGCACAACTTCCATACCGCCTGAGTCAATAAAACTGATTTGTTGATAC
>JALXCS010000385.1 GCA_026990815.1 Methylomonas sp.
TTTTTGAGGCTCTGTCAGTAGCTGATCAATCTGTAATATCCAACAGTGAGAACTGGTTTGACAGCATAAAATCCCAATTAGATGATTTATATCATTTCGCCGTGCATGAAATTACCTATTTACAAGCAGTTGGCGATTTGTCATCGGATGATATGCTTCCTGATGAATTAGTTGATGCAGTAATTGTTTCTGCGTTTGAGCGGCAGCAAGAAAAGCCTGAAAACCTGGATGCCAATGCCTGGCTATTTCAATTGGCAATAGCTATTTTGGATAAAGAAATTGAGGAAAGCAGACAAAGACGTAAACAAATTAGTCTGGAGACAGTGATTCCTGATGAAGATATTGACACAAGTATTTATGAGTTTTATCAGCCAGATGAGGTATTAAAACTGGTAGATTTAATTGGTCTTTCAGAAGCCATGCCGGAATCAGAAAAAGACCAGGCTTTGGCTGAGCAAATCTTGGCACAGCCAGCAATGACAAGCTTGCCAAGAAACTGGAGGCGTGCAGCGATGTTGCATTATAGTTTAGGTTTTTCTACAACTCAGGTTGCAGCAATTATGAATATGGAACAAACAGAGATTGATAATTTGTTGAAGTTGGCTAATCGTTTTATGGCTGATAGGACCAGCAGCACAGAAGTTCCGGAAGGTGTGCAACTTCAACGCTATCTGGAAGTGACCATAAAGAAAACCCTGCCGCAGTCAAATTATGATGAGCTTCAGGGTAAATTTAAGGAAGGATGACGGTGTTCAACCGTCCTTGAAGATCCTGTCAAGGACGGTTGTTTCAAAGTTCCTTGATCAAACCCAACTAATTTGAGGGGGAGTCAGTCAGAATCCTGTATGTAACGGATCTTTCAGAAGGATCGTCAAGGTGTTTTTTCATATTATTCCAAATAAAAACTTTATTTCGGAACAAAAAGCTGCAAAGTTGAACAAAACAGCTTTTGAAAGTTATGTCCAACGGTGTCAATTCTATTCGAACAAATATGAACATAACATGAACAAATTTATCTGGTATTCTTTATCGGAATTATGTTCATATTGCACAGTTCAAACAAAACTGAAAACCTGTTTGCACATTTAGCGGCAGTTTTTCGTTCATCCTCATTAACATCACCTTTTGCAAAGGAAATTTTCCTGATTCAAAGTCAAGGCATGGAGCGCTGGCTGTCCCAACAATTAGCGACAGAATTTAAAGTCTGGGCGAATTTTGAGTTTTTGTTTCCCAATAGATTTTTTAGCAGCCTCACTCGTCAGATAGACTTAGAAGTTGATGATAGCAAGTTTGAGCGGCAGAAGATGCTGTGGCATTTTGAGGCAATTCTGAGAAATCTGGATGACCCTTGTTTTGCTCCACTCAACAATTATCTGGCAGGAGAAAACCGTTCGCTCAAGCGATTTCAACTGGCTCAGCAATTAACACAAATATTTGACCAGTACCAAATGATGCGGCCAGATCTTTTAGCAGCCTGGCAACAAGACAGGCTCTACTTTGATTCTGATACCGAACGATGGCAAAAAACACTTTGGCAACGCATCACAAAAATTGTTGGTACAGAGCATCGTGGCTTGATTTGGCAAAAAATTGTCAAGCGCCTGGAAACGGCGGAGCCGGGAGATTTTTCCGACCATCTCCCCGAAAGAATTTCGGTATTTGGCCTGAATACCATGCCTCCCTTGTTTTTGGCTTTTTTACAGGCATTGAGTGACCATTGTGAAGTACATTTTTATCTATTCAATCCTGCACAAACCTATTGGGCCGATCTAAAAAGCAGACGACAAATTGCCCTGGAAGAGCAGCAACTAAATGGACATCCATTACTGGCGTCATTAGGTCAGCAAGGACGAGAATTTCAAGCGATGTTGCTAGAGCAGACTGAATTCCAAGTGCAATTTGACAGTTTCGAACCTGTTGAAGAGAAGTCGGTTTTGCATCAATTGCAAAATGATATTCTTCAAAATCAGGTGACACCGGAAAAATTGCAAAATGACGGTTCCATTATTATTAATTCCTGCCACTCCAGAGCACGGGAAGTACAGGTGATGAAAAATCAATTGCTGGATATTCTGGAAAAAAATCCCGATCTACAACTTCGTGATATCGTTGTCATGGCGCCGGATATTCAAAAATATGCGCCTTTCATTAATGCAGTTTTTTCTGATATACAACACTCAATTGCTGATCGCAGTCTGCAACTCAGCAATGCTTTGCTTGATGCCCTGCTCCGTTTTTTGCGTTTAACGCAAAGTCGTTTCGGTTGGCAGGAAGTTCTTGATTTACTGGAGCAGCCGGTGGTTTATCGCCAGTTTGGTTTATCGGAAGCGGACCTGGAATTGATTGAACACTGGATAAAGGATACCAATATCCGTTGGGCGAGATCAGCAGAACACAAAGCCGAATTGAGCCTGCCTGAAACACCCGAAAATACCTGGGAAGCCGGAATTGAGCGTTTGCTGATGGGTTACGCCATTGCAGCAGATGAATTTGTTGAAGGAGTTTTACCTTACCGTGAAATTGAAGGGTTATCGGCCCAAACTCTAGGCGGGTTGTGTGATTTTTTGCAATTACTTGAACAGGCAAGGACAAGTTTCAAGCAAAATAAAGTACTGCCGCAATGGAGCGAACAATTGTTTTTGTTTGCTGAACAATTATTGATTAACGAACCTTATGACCATGAAAATCAGACGGAATGGTTACAACTGAATGACCTGATTAACGAACTCTCTGAAAATCTTGCAGATCATCAGTACCCTGTTGAACTTCCGGTTATTATCGCCTGGCTGGAATCAACGATTACGGAACGAAAATCCTCAACAGGTTTTTTAAAAGGCCAACTGACCTTTTGTTCCATGTTGCCGATGCGTTCCATTCCATTCAAGGTGATCGGGTTGCTCGGTATGAATGAAGGCGAGTTCCCAAAAATTGACAGACCTCCTACTTTTGATTTATTGGCCCGGAATTTTAGAAAAGGGGATCGTTCCAGACGTTCAGACGATCGCTATCAGTTTCTTGAAATTTTATTGTCGGCAAGGCAGCAACTTATTATGACCTATATTGGTC
>JALXCS010000386.1 GCA_026990815.1 Methylomonas sp.
CAAGCCAGGTGAAGTCACCATCATTGTCATCCTCAAACTGTTCGCGGAGCCGCTCCTTTATGCGTTCGGTCCTTGAATAATCATGTTGATGAAGAAAAAACAACCCTAAGCGCTGTTTGTTCGACCATTCCCATGAAGCATGGGAGAGTATCCGTAAAACATCTTTTTCTTCAGGGTCAATACCTTCATCATTTGTCGACACTGCAAATAACTGTTCAGCTATACCTACTTCGAAATGAAAAAATGGTCGACTATAATAGAGTCTTACTGCATCAAGATCCTCATCCCACCACCACTCGCGAGTTTCCCGAAAGTTCTGCCTGCCCACTTGCAAACTAAAATTACTTTGCAATATTTCCCCCCAGAACATCCAGGTTTCTCCACGTTTAAATTCAACGTCGCCTCGCGTTGTACCATTATTTCCCCGATAAAGATCCTGTTGATAATTCAGCTGTCCTTCAGTAAAAAAGGCCAGATTAGGATTCCAGACGTAAAATAATTCAATCTGTGCTTCAGTATCCAGTCTGACACGATCACGATTTTTATCAGGATTCAGATTGAAGTTATGCCGATATCGAGGCGTAACGCCAACTTCTCCTCCAATCGTTAATGGACGACCAAACACTTCCACTTTCAACTGGTCATCGGGTCTTCGGTCATCCTGTTTTCGGGTTAATAAATATGCAGAAGAAACCTGTTCAGCAGGAATATACACCGTTTCACCCAATATCGTAGCCAAAATAAAACCATCTTTTTGCCGTTGAATATTAGAAACAAATCCCAAAATTTTGATCGTATCGGCTGCCATTTCAGAAGATCCAGGCTCGATGCGTTTGGCAATAATTTGACCTGTTTTGCTTTGCCTACCTTTGATTTTGACACTATAGCCATTGCTGAGTTGTTCCAGACTTTGTCCTGTAAATTTGGTTTTATCGTTCCAAACAATTGAATAAGGACCAAGCTTGAAACTTTGTTTGTCAGGATTGAAGTCGCTCACTACGCCACTTATAATTCCATATTGTGTTACCCTGCGATCACGAAATTTCAGTTTATAAACGACCAGTTTTTCATCTTGCCAAATGCCGTAAACCTTGATTCGTTGATCTATTAGACTAAGTGCTAGAACTGATTGATTAAAAATTAATACTGCAAGAAATACTTTGGATAAGAAAACTAGAAGCTTGAGGAGTCCATGCATTTGTTTCATTATTATTTGTTTTTGAAAACCGGCTAGTGCCAGTAACTGTTTATGTATATTCCCCTGTAACGTAAAAGAGTTCAATGACGATTGTTTTTTTAGACTTTCTCATTTTTGAAATTGTTCAAAATGCGGAAAATGCTGTTGATATCGACAAAGGACTCCAAATTCAGTAGTAATAATTCCGAAGCAATATTTAACAATTGCTTTTGTACTTTCTGAGCCTGCGGGTATCGATCCACACAATGAATGATCGTGGCACCTGCAAAAGCAAAGCTTCGAGCAGACATGGCTGACCATAATTCAGCAACGCCTTTTCGATAGCTGCTGACTGCTGTATGTATAAATTGCTGGCATTCTTCTTCAGAAGAAGCCAAAACACTAAAAAAAATGATCTGCCCCAGAAAAAAACCAAAATCACAAGCTGGATCAGCAATACTTGAACATAATTCAAAATCAATAACCCCAATATTCTGGTTCTCCAAACGAATATTTTTGGGACTAAAATCAAGATGAAAAAAACCGACTTCGATGGCTTCTTTGCTTGCTCGAGAAAGTTTGGCAAGCTGTTGGTTAATCTGATTAGATAAAGTTGGAGTCTGTAATTTTAATGTTCGTAAATTAAGCAATTTTTCCCAGTGCTGGCAATCATCGTGTTTTTCTCCCCAAAAGGAAGGTACCTGTTCTATCCCCCGGTGACAACAGGCTAAAAATTCACCGATTTTCCAGGCGATAACTGGATCATACACGCCTTGCATCAAGTCATCTTCCAGAGACTGCTTACCCGGGAAAACCTCGCTGAGCACTAGCGTTTTAACCTTGCTTTCAAAGAAGATCACTTCAGGCAACTCAATCCCATAGACATTATGTTGGGTTAACCATTTAAGCGCCCGCCGTTCTGCATAAAGTCGATTACGCGGCTTGAGGCTCCTTGATTGACCCAGTGTTGCAGCCTTTACCGTATCGTTTGCGTGTTTAACAAACATGCGTTTTCCGGATTTGCATTGCACACAATGGATAGCATCCGGGGCATAGCTAGCATGGTTAATCGTTTCAATGTCATCAACACCCAATTGAGTCAGGATGTGTTGAATTTTTTTACTGGCTAATTGTTGCATTTCCTGCATACCCTGCTGACAAATCTGCCAGACTTCTTGATACTGCTCTTTTGTCAGATGCTCAGGCAAAGCCTTTTTAAAATCATCAAAGCCAGTATCGCCCTTTGCCAAACAAGCACGAACAGCTGTTGCGCCACCCGATAAGGCGGGAACAGGTGAAGCAATAACTTGCGCTTGAATATTATATTGTCGGGCAAAAGCATCAATTTTACTAAACCTGCCCCGGCCTTCATCAAGCACACTCTCCCCTGCACAAAATAACAGACAGTCGCCGGGATCAGCTTTTTCAAAATAATTGATAGCATGTTTTACTGCACTATACGTGGCTACTTCAACACGGACGTTGGACATATCCTTGAGATAAATGGCCCAGATTTTTTCAGCTATCTCAGTATCCAGCACTTTTGTTGTACCCGGAATATGACGGCACCGATTGGTAATGATTACGACAACTTCATCAATATCAGGACTTTCAGCCAAACTGACAACTGTTGCATAGTGCGCCCGATGAGGTGGGCGAAATGCGCCTGGAAACAATGCGATGCAATGTGATTCGGTTTTTGTTGCTTTTAAGGAAACTGACATTTTATTAATTCGCGAATTCAACTCCGAAGTGCAATTTTAGTATTCATACAATCTTACGCTGAGCATTTCCAAAAAAAACTTCATGAGGGGTTTTAAAATTCAGCGTTTTTCGTGGACGATGATTAAGTCTGTTCATGACCGCTTCGACTTGCTCATCAGTTAT
>JALXCS010000387.1 GCA_026990815.1 Methylomonas sp.
GCTTTGGGAGATCTTACGCCAGATGAAGTCTATTTAAATTTGCCACGGCAATTAGTGGCTTAATGAACAAGGCAGCATGATCACTTAAAAAGCCGATTGGACTGTCCAATCGATTGGGGCCATTTCTCCTGATCTAAATCAGGGCTAACCCATTCCACCTATTTACACTTAATTTTAGTTCTTCATGGAGTAATTAAACAATGTCCCAACATGATTCTGATCATGAAAAAGGTATAAAACATCTTTTTAGGGTTAACCCGGAACAGTTGCCGCCCTTACCTTTTAAAAACAAATCATTCCTCAGTTTTCTGGCAACACAGGCATTAGGCGCTTTTAACGACAATGTTTTCAAACAACTGGTACTGTTACTGGGCGTTGGTTATTTAATGCTGGGCATGGAATATCAAGCAGTCGTGCAATTTTTGTTTGCCCTGCCGTTTTTGATTTTCTCTGGTTTCGCAGGTGATATTGCTGATCGTTTTAGTAAAGGCAAATTGATGGTTATCTGTAAAATTGCAGAAATTATTATTGCTGTCTTGGGTGTCGGTGCATTCCTGATGATGAATGATGGCAGCAACAATACTATTGAAGCGCCACTTTATTTATGGCTGTTGGCCATCGTTGCATTTCTATTGGGCAGCCAGAGTGCCTTTTTTGGGCCACCTAAATATGGTGGCTTACCAGAACTTGTTCGACCGGATGACCTTGCTCCGGCAACCGGGCTGACTCAAATGACCACTTTCCTGGCAATCATATTTGGAGTTGCTGTAGCCGGTCTGCTTGCAGATTTACTGACTGGTCGCATGTATCTGGCTGGTCTTGTTACTGTCAGCATCGCCATTTTGGGTATGCTAGCATCACTGGGGATTGCCAGGAACCCTCCTGCCGATCCGCAGCGAAAAATTTCGGCAAAATCTTTTTTAAGTGTGTTGCCAACACTAAAAAACATTTTTTGTAACGATCCGTTAATGTCCCGCATTATGATCGTTTATTCTTGGTTCTGGTTTGTTGGTGGCATTACCTTAACAGCAATCAATGCCTTTGGCCGCTTTCAGTTGGGTTTGAATAATTTTGATACCAGCCTGATGGTGGCAACGACCTCATTAGGTATTGCTCTGGGTAGCGTTTTGGTTGGAAAGCTTTCTTTTGGCAAAGTGCGTTTAGGTCTGGTCGTGCCGGCACTTTTTGCTCTGGTTATTTTCCTGCTGTGCTTGTCTGTGTTACCTGTTCACAGCCCTGGAGAAAAAGACATTGAATTGTTTAATCAATTAAAAAACTCGCCTGAATTGTTAGAGTCAACTCGAATTATTCCTCTGGCGCCGTTATTAATAAGAACAACAGCATTTGTTCTGTTTTTTTTGCTGGGTTTTGCTTCCGGTTTTTTCTCGGTACCTTTGCTAGCCTTTATTCAGGCTCGCCCGCCCCTTAGTGACAAGGGCCGCGTTTTTGCTGCTGTCAATTGGCTTAACTGGATTTTTATTCTTGTTTCGGCTATTGCCTACGGTTCTGGAATGTTGTTACTTGATCATCAAGCTAATTATCTTTTTGCGTGGTTAGCTTTTGCCACTTTAGCCGTCGGCCTGATGTTTCTGCCCAAAATTTTCAGCTTACTTAAGCAAATCAAACCGGATTTTGTATATTTGAAACCACATAAATAATCAACTTAATGCCGAGTAAAAGTTTATACCGGTGTTATAACCCAGCCACGAATAAAATTTCTGACTAGCAAGTTAATATCTTCTTCAATTTTTTGTATTTGTGGATCAGGCAAATGATCCGTTAATGATAAAATACAAATACCATGGACGCCACTCCAGATTGCTCTGGCAGCAGCCTGAACGTATTTCTGATCATATTCAGGTGCAAGCTGGCCAAGCAATTTTTCAATGCGAACAAAGGCCTGATCCACTTTGTTCTGATACCATTCTGGAACTACCTGATCTTTCGGAAGTCGGTGCTCAAAAATCATGCTCCAAAGATTAAAATGTTGGCTGGCAAATTCGAGATATTTTTTTGCCAGAATAATAATCTGTTGATTGGAAGGACAATCTGCAGAATACTCATCCAAAAAATCACCAAGTTCATCCAATGTTCGGCCTTTAACATGCATAATTAAATCGGCCATGTTTTCAAAGACCATATAAATTGAACCCACCGTATAACCTATTTCAAGCGCAATGCGGCGTACTTTTAATGCTTGGAAGCCATCCGCGACAATAATATCCTCAGCAGCTTTCAGTATCATTTCCTTTATTTCTTCAAGACTATGTTCACTTCTCCTAGCCATACTGAATTTTTTTCCTTTATAAAAACAACCGAGGTACACTATACAGATTTGAAATCGTATTATCGCTTTTATGGCTATCAGTCAGCAACAACTCAATGATTTTTTTTGCGCCTTACTGACACCCGAAAGTTTCAATGATTACTGTCCGAATGGCCTGCAAATCGAAGGGAAACCACAAATCAAAAAAATTGCTTTTGCTGTCTCGGCTACCAGGGATTCAATCACCAAAGCAGTCAGCCAACAAGCTGACACATTAGTTGTCCATCATGGTTTGTTTTGGAAATCTCATGGCATACGCACAATAACAGGCTCATTTGGCCAGCGAGTCAATCCAATCATAATCAATGAAATGAATTTGTTTGCATATCATTTGCCTCTTGATGCTCATCCCGATATTGGCAATGCGGCAATACTTGGTAATAAACTGGAATTGACCGAGCAACTCGCTTTTGGGGATTTCAAAGGTTGCCCAACCGGAATCAAGGGAAAATTATCCACGCCCATTAATGCAAAACAACTGGCTGAAATACTGAAAGCAATCCTTAACCATAATGTTATCGTGGCTTCTCCTGATAATTCCCGAATAATTAATACCCTAGGAATTATTACCGGTGGCGCAAACAGTGATTGGCATCTGGCTGTTAAAGCTGGTCTCGATGCATATATAACTGGCGAAATTTCCGAACACGACTGGCACGAAAGTCAGGAAAACAATATCCACATGTTTGCCGGAGGACATCATGCAACTGAGCGATTTGGTATTCAGGCACTCATGAAAAAAACCCGGGAACACTTCAAAATAGAATGTTTTTATATAGATAGCAAAAATCTGGCATGAAAAACAGATTCAGCAAGTAATAGAACTCTCAGCTCCTGTTTTTCATGCCTTAAAAAAGCAATTCCTTAAAGTGTACGGTATATAATACGCTGCTTTAAAATACATGTTTTCCGATTTTTTCATTACACTATAAAATACAGGAGAAAAATTTTGACTCAGGTGCAGGACATTACCAGCCCAATGACCCCCCTGGAACGGCGGGCAACTTTTTCGCTTGCGACCATTTATGCATTGCGGATGCTAGGATTATTCATGATCCTTCCGGTCTTGTCCTTATTTGCAGAACATTTGGAAGGATCAACTCCTTTATTAATTGGTTTGGCCATCAGTATTTATGGCTTAACCCAGGCACTGCTACAAATTCCTTTTGGCTTATTATCTGACCGTTTCGGTCGCAAAAAAATTATCGTTATCGGTTTACTGTTATTTGCTTCAGGAAGTGTTGTTGCCGCACTTTCTACTACGATTTTTGGCGTATTAATTGGCAGGGCATTACAAGGGAGTGGCGCCATTGCAGCAGCAATTATGGCTTTGGTCGCTGATTTAACTCAGGAAGTGCACCGCACAAAAGCCATGGGGACTATTGGTATCAGTATTGGTTTATCTTTCGCTGTTGCGATAACACTTGGTCCGGTTATTGGTGCACATGCAGGAATCCAAGGTATTTTCTGGTTAACGGCTGGACTATCGTTACTTGCTATTCTAGTCGTTATTTTTATTGTTCCGAAACCTTTACACAATAAAATTCATGCAGACGCCGAATTAATCCCCTCACAATTTACGACTGTTCTAAAAAATATTGATTTACTGCGTCTTGATTTTGGTATCTTCATATTACATCTTGTTCTGACTGCAAGCTTTGTGGTTATCCCTTTGCTGATAAAAGATGCCGGGGTGCTTCCCAAACAACACTGGATGATTTATTTACCGGTGTTTTTTTTCTCATTGATAATTGTAATTCCTTTTATTATTCTTGCAGAAAAGAAACATAAAATGAAAGCTGTGTTTATCGGAGCCATTGCAACACTTGTTATTGCTGATTTAGGTTTATTTCATTTCTATTATCAACTCCCAGGGTTAATTACATTTTTATTTCTATTTTTTGCAGGATTTAATTTGCTGGAAGCCACTTTGCCCTCGTTAATTTCCAAAACTGCGCCGGGTGATTTTAAGGGTACTGCAATGGGCGCCTACTCCACCTCGCAGTTCCTTGGTGCATTTGTTGGTGGCACACTAGGTGGTTATATTTTCGGCGAATATGGTGCCGGCATGGTTTTTTTACTTTGTGCCATTTGTGGCAGTATCTGGCTGATTATTTCAATATTCATGAAACCCCCAAAATATCTGGCCAATATGTTGATACCATTAAATTCAATTGACCAAGCACACGCAGATAAGTTTATTTCCGAACTTCTTCAAGTCCAAGGAGTTGCCGAAGTCAAGGCACATTTTGATGAAGCGGTTGCGTATTTAAAAGTTGATAACCAATGCCTTGATAAAAATCAATTACAAAATTTAATTTCACAGTGGTCAAGCTCCTGATGATAAAATCAGACCACCGCTTTTAGAATTTATACGGAGAACGAAATGCTCAACAAAGTCATGTTGATCGGCAATTTAGGTGCCGATCCTGAAGTACGATATATGCCCAGCGGTGAAGCTGTCACCAACATCAGACTGGCAACAACCCGGCGCTGGAAAGATCGTCAATCCGGTGAACGCCGCGAACAAACCGAATGGCACCGGATAGTATTTTTCCGCCGCCTGGCCGAAGTTGCTGGCGAATATTTAAGAAAAGGCAGCCAAGTTTATATCGAAGGACGTATCCAGACTCGAAAATGGCAAGACCAGTCTGGCCAGGATCGTTATTCAACTGAAATTATTGCTGAAGAAATGCAAATGCTGGGGAGCCGCAGTGGCGGCACTGCAAATTTTTCTGATAATCAGCCGATGCAGACTAATTCTGCTCCAAGCCAAGCTGCTCAAAATAGTGCGGATTCCAATAATCCACCTCCAGCATCTTATGACGATTTTGATGATGATATACCATTCTGATTTGGAGAAAAACCAATATTACATGCATTCCCTTAAATCCTCAGGCAACTGGGGATTTTTTTGCATCAATCATTCGATCAATAAAAAATTGACCAAACAAATTAAAGCTTAGTTTTTCATCAATTACTTCAGCGATCGCAATAAGACTTCACCAAAGTAATGCAATTTTTCTGGGTTTTTTCTACTTAAAAGCTACACTTAAGGATAATATCTTTCCCAATATAACTAGCGAAAAAATATTTTAAATGACTGATGTGCAGCAGTTCCCTTTTGCTTTAGAACTTGATTCTGTAGATCAATGGCTAACAACCACAAGTCTGGCTGACACGATTGTATCAGCTAGTGAATTTCACAAAATAATTAAAGATTTGAACAGAGCATCTATTGACTCGAATTCGCTCTATCAGATTATCCTAAAAATAACACCCTCTATAGAAAAATTAACAAATGAATTACTGCAAATTATTCTTGAAAAAACCTCTCCGTGTGACGAAAAAACACTAAAACTTAAGCGCTTGTCCCGTCATTTAATGAAAGAGCTTATTTCTGCTTATTCTTCGATTGCCCGGCAAAAAGATATTCCTAGGGAAACGTTGCAAGACATCGCTCATCAGGCGTTAGAGTTGATTGGCCAACATTTGTTAGTTAGTGCCAAAATGGGCGAGAAACCTTCGAATAGCATTTGGAAAATCAGCAGCCAACTCTATCAAATCGGCCATAAGCAGGAATTTGATTCTGCAATTGCTAATGCTGTTAAACGAAACATAGTGTTCTATCTGTGTAACCCATACCAACTTACACTTCCCGATATCGATGGAATTTATTCTGCAATATCAAAACACTCTCAACTCATCGGAATGCAAGAAACCCACCCTGAAACAATAAACCAATGCTATTTTGTGTGGGAGTATGCTAATAATCTTGCACCTAATATCGCACAACAAAATAAAACATACATTTCAGCGATTTTTCTTAACCCCGACCAGCTTGTCAATTTATTTCAATCGGGTAATTATGAAAAGCATTTTACGGCCTTTAAGAAAATCATTCTAAAATTAACGGGATATCAAAAGACCATCCATTCAGACATCCCTTCTGAACCAATCATCCGCTCGCTATATTTTGGTTTCGATCAAATTGAAAAGACCTTACAGCAAAATTTACGAAAAACAAAATTGCATAAACTTGGGCAAAAATATAATGTTAGCAATACCTTAATGGACGCTAAACTGGAGCCACTAGCACATGAACAAACATTTAATAACAGTGGGAAAAATAATATTTGGCAACAAAACCTGAATAAACGGCAAGAGAAGAATACTGTCAAAATACAAAAAACGTTGTTTGACAATTTTATTATTGCCGTTTCACATCCTCAAGATTATTGCTGTGAGAATATTATCATTATTGATAACGAAGACAATCAACCTCAATTAGGAATTATTAGAAGAATTCTTTACATTCATCAAAGTAATACGCTGCGTATGTTGATTGAAATAATCCCGGGTAATATCATTTTTTCGAAGTTGGATGGATTAATCCAGGCAATTTTTATTCAAGACTCAAATCAATTAATGCTTTCGACAAAAACGAATGGCAATTTTACAGAATCAGCAATGAGATTTGATAACAGGCAAGTAGCGCTTGAGAAATTGGTCGAGGTAACTGATTTTTTTATGCGCTATCAGGTCAGGATTCATTAGCGACACCGTGAGGGACATGTGCGGCTGTCACATGTTGGCTTGCAGAAATACAATGGCCTTTTTGGTCATCAAAGAAAATATCAGCACCAAAAGCATTAAGGAATTCGCCCTTTGCCATTCCCCCCAAAAATAACGCTTCATCAATTCTTATATCCCAATCCCTTAGCGTCCTGACGACTCGTTCATGTGCTGGTGCAGCCCTAGCCGTAACTAAGGCCGTCCGAATTGGTGAACTTTCTTCCCCAAAAGTCTTTTGAATACGATGCAATGCTTTCAAGAAATCTTTAAAAGGTCCACCAGTTAAAGGTATTTTGGCAGAATTCCTTTCATTATCTGTAAAAGCATCCAAACCTTTTTGTTGAAAGATTCGTTCTGATTCATCAGAAAATAATACTGCATCGCCATCAAAAGCTATTCGTAATTGATCAGGATATTGACTGGGCGTACAACTTGACAGAATTGTGGCGGCAGCATATCCGGCATCCAAAGCCTTAATAACATCATCAGTGTTAGCTGATAAAAATAAATGTGCTCCAAATGCCGGAATATAGCCATATGGCGACATTCCACTGGTAAATGCCGCTCTGGTAATATTCAAACCATGATGGGCAATTGAATTAAAAATTCTTAATCCGGTATCCGCACTATTTTGTGATAACAAGATAATTTCAACAAAAGGGGCATCTCCTGAAGATTCGTTATTGATGGCCAAAAATTTCTTAACTGGTGCAAATCCGAGGCCCGGCTCTAAAATCTCATCTTCATGTTCTATCTGATATTGGCAAAATGCTTCTTTTCCTTCAGTTTCAAAAATCCGGTGAGATTCATCCAGATCAAATAATGCTCTGGATGAAACTGCTACGACGAGTTTTTGCCGATTAGTCATTCAAAAACAATCACACTCTAAGAATCTATTCTTCTAATCTTCAAAAGACCAAAAATGCTTAAAACAAATAGTCCAAAACCAGCTGGTAGCGGTACAGGTGCAGCCTCGGGATTAAACTGATCTAGTGTCATACCTGCCAGGAATATACGTTGCTCACCATTAGCGCCATTATCAATTACACTGATTGTATCAAGAATATCTGTCAAAAAAACATCTGGAAGATCAATTGTCACCATGTCTAAACGTGTTTGTTCATCCGGAGAATCGTAAGCAACTTGAGTTGTGGTTCCATTAATATCATTGGTGAAATTATTTTGATTATAGTCCCTGATATCTACATTTCCTTCCAAATCCTTACGAAAAAAAGCCCCATTCTTACCTCTAAATTCTATTGCAGCTAGTGTTTCACCTGGTTTACCCCAAAAAGTATTAATAAGTGAGTAGACTCTAGTCACCCCCAAAACATCAACGTCAATATCTATTTGGCGTGGATTATCTCCATCTTGAAAAGTACTGTTCCAAACATTCTTTCCGCTTACGGGTATATTGAACAGAACACCAGCCAAATTTTGGCTCCCCTCCGGAAATGCAGGTGCTCCAGAACTGTCATAATCTTGCATGCGGCTATTGTGCAACGATGAAAAATCAACAGGCACAAAACCCGCTAAAGTAACCTGCGAAATGCCAAGTAATAAAACAGCTAAAACATTTTTTTTCATGATAATTACTCCTTAATAAAAAGCAAAAAGACAAATAAATCTGTCTATCTTGAAATTATTTATTTTTCGATAGCAGTAAGTTAACGCAAATTGATTATATCCCGCATTAACAATTTTCCGAAAGGGTATTTACGGTTTATTATTTGAATTATCTCTATCAGGATTTAAATTTTCGCCAACAAACCTTAATTCAAAGTGGATAAAAACCAAACTGTTGAGGCCAGTCTCTATAATTAAATACCTGACCACTTTTTCGCACTTCGACAATTTTATCCAAGTCGATTTCCGCATAAAGCCACTGCGGTTTGTTTAGCTCTCCAAGGTGCAAAATACCATTATCTGGAAAACTCTTATCAACAGGGGTAAATACGGCAGCAGCTCCGACATTATTATCCACCGCCTCGTTCCACGAGGCTTCTCCAACGGTAGGAGATTGAATAACATAACATTGATTTTCCATCGCCCTCGCCTGGCAGGCAATGCGAACGCGATAATAACCTGCTAAAGTATCGGTACAACTTGGCACCAAAATTAAATTAGCACCTGCTTCAACCTGTTTTCGGGCAAACATTGGAAATTCGCTATCATAGCAGACGTTTATACCAATAATTCCATAATCGGTATTAAAAACCCTAAGCTGTGTACCTGGTTTAATATCCCAATCTTCATTTTCAAATCTAGTCATCATCAGTTTCGGCTGATAATCAAACAGGCCATCGGGCATAAAAAAATAGGCATGATTCTGATAACACCCTGCTTGATCAAGTACTGGAAAAGTACCGGCCTGAATATAGCATCCAAACTTGACTGCCAATCCTTGAAACAGTTTGAGATATTTGTCATACAATTCCTGGATGGCCTCTAGCTGTTTATCCAGATTCCGGTATACTTCCTTTGAAAAAAGAGAAGTAATTTCCATTGAGCTATATTCAGGAAACAATAAAATTTTTCCGCCTTTTTCCGTAGCTTCTTTTACCCACGAGCTAACCTTTTCTTCATAGCTTTTCCAGTGCTTGTGAAAACTTATATCGTATTGCGCAACTGCTATTTTAACTTTCATGTTTCAACCAAAAAGTCATTGGTTTTGGCGTCTCCTCAGTATCATCAATGTCTTTCCAGTTATAAGTGGTGGTTAATTCGGGGTGCTTGAAATATCCTCGTTTGTTCCAAAACTGATCAAGCGGAACATAGTTTTCCGGTCTACGGGGATGATCAGCAGCTCTTTCCACGCAACAGAAACAAATTTCTTCGAACCCTCCGAGTTCTTCGGCATACGCTTCCCGTTCCTGAAAAAAGCGGACCCCGATCCCAAAACCACGATAAGCTTTAATTAAAACAGATTCGCCACAATAAAAGATTTTATTGGGATCATAACTATGCTCAATAAATGGTTTTTTCACCTCGGGAGTTTCATATTTCATCGGAATTGCAGTTGAAGCACCCACCACCTTATGTTCATCCAGCGCCAAAACAATAACGCTCTCCGGACATTCAATATAGGTTGTTAAATATTTTTCCTCATATTCGTAATCTCCGTCATAAAGATAAGATAAGGAAAATCACGGAAAACTTCGATCCTCAGTCGCGCTAATTCAGGAATATATTTTTCCAACGCTTTA
>JALXCS010000388.1:0-2191 GCA_026990815.1 Methylomonas sp.
ATGGATACCTTATTTGAAGATACTCTGAAAGAAGTCGAGAAAATCAGCTATCGCGAAATCTTTCATCGTTATACCAATCTGGATCCTTTAGATTTTGATCTTGAAAGCTGGAGTCAATGTGCCAGACGCCATCAGTTAGCCGATGCTGAAGAAATTTGTGCAAAAAGCCATGCAATCTGGCTGGATTTTTTATTCAGCTTTCTGGTTCAACCCCAATTAGGTAGACAATCAATCTGCCTGGTTTATGATTATCCGGCTTGTCAGTCATCATTAGCCGAAGTCAGCAAACTGGATTCACGAGTTGTGGAACGCGTCGAGATTTTTTTAAGAGGAGTTGAGCTCGGCAACGGATATTTTGAATTAACTGATGCGCAAGAACAGCGAACTCGATTTGAGAAAGAACGAAACAATCGAAACCAACGAGGTATTAAAGTACCGGATCTGGATAGCCGGTTTTTAGAAGCAGTTAAATCTGGTTTACCACGTTGTTCTGGTATGGCGATAGGTCTTGATCGACTGCTGATGCTGATAACTGAAAGCACAGAAATAAACAACGTACTCGCCTTTCCTGTTGACCGTGCCTGATCCGGAACTGGTTTTAAAAGCTGATTAAAAGTTCAATGTAAGGTATACTTTTGCCTTTGAAATTTGCTAACAAAGACATAAACCTTTCCAAAAATTCATGAAATTTCCGATATTCCTGCGGTTCTTTTTTTTAGCGATTTTATTTTTCCAGAATGTGTTTGCTGAAGAACAAGGGTTTATTGTCAAGGATATCAAAATTACCGGTTTGCAGAGAATATCAGCAGGCACAGTCTATAACTATTTACCCGTTAATGTCGGTGAGAAATTCACCAATGATAAAATTGGGCCTTCAATACGAGCGCTATTCAAAACTGGTTTTTTTAAAGATGTGGCTTTGGAGAGGGAAGGTAATACCCTGGTCGTTCATGTTTTGGAAAGGCCATCAATTGCCAAGATTATTATTAAGGGCAATAAAGATATTTCCACTGATGACTTAATGAAGGCTCTGAAAAAAACCGGGCTATCGGAAGGTAAGGTTTTTAACAGACAAATTCTGGACAAGGTTGAACAGGAATTGCGGCGTCAATATTTCAGTCATGGTAAATATGGTTTGAAAATTGACACCAATGTTACTCAATTAACCAGAAACCGAGTCGGAATAGAAATCAAAATCTCGGAAGGTCGTGTTGCCAAAATCAAGGAAATCAACATCGTTGGCAATCATGTATTTGAAGAGGATGAATTATTAGACCAGTTTGAATTAAGCCCAACCCACCTGTTGTCTTTTTACTTTAAAAATGATCAATATTCAAAGCAGAAATTAGCGGCGGATCTGGAAAGGTTACGTTCTTTTTATCTTGATCGCGGCTATATTAATTTTGCAATTGAAAGCACCCAGGTTGCTTTGACTCCAGATAAAAAAGGAATTTACATCACTGTTAATATCAAGGAAGGCGATCAGTTTACCCTGGAAAAAGTAAAACTAGCCGGAAATCTGGTGGTTGAACCGGAGGAGCTGATTAAACTGGTACAAATTGGCCCGGGTGAAATCTTTTCCCGTAAAAGAGCCACCGAGACATCGAAGCTAATTTCAGATCGGCTGGGTGATGAAGGTTTTGCTTTTGCCAATGTTAATATGGTGCCGGATATTAATAACGAGAAAAAAACTGTCGATATGACATTTTTTGTTGATCCTGGTAAAAGGGTTTACGTTAGAAATATCAATATCAGAGGTAATACCAAAACCCGTGATGAAGTGATCAGGCGTGAAATGCGGCAAATGGAAGCCAGTTGGTCATCAACTACTAAAATAGAAAGATCCAAAACCCGCTTGAATCGTCTCGGTTATTTTGAAGATGTGAATGTTGAAACACCTCCAGTCGTAGGTACTTCAGACCAGATTGATGTTAACTACTCGGTCACCGAAAAAGCCTCAGGTAATTTGTCAGCAGGCATCGGTTTTTCTCAAACACAAGGCGTCATTTTTAATGCCAGTGTCACCCAGGATAATATTTTTGGGTCGGGAAAAAGAGTTAGTTTTAATTTTAATAACAGTGATGTTTCGACAATCTATAGTTTTGGGTTTCTTAATCCGTACTTTACCATTGATGGCGTTAGTTTAGGGTACAACCTTTTATATCGACAAACCGATGCCGAGGCGAATAAC
>JALXCS010000388.1:2201-3051 GCA_026990815.1 Methylomonas sp.
ATATAGTATTGATGTCGCCAGTGCTGGATTCAACATGGGTTTTCCAATTGACGAATTCGAGAGAATCAGTTTGGCATTTGATGTTAAATACACAACATTGAATACCGGTGAAAATGCACCGACAGAGGCCAGGGATTTCATCAATCAAAATGGATCTTCATTCCTTACTCTTCCTCTTTCTATAGGTTGGACACATGATACTTTAGACAGAGCAATTTTCCCTACCAGAGGTGGTCAACAACGAGTTTCCGGGTTAATTGCCATTCCAGGTGGAGATTTATCATTTTACAAGATCAGTCTGAAAGATCAGCATTATATTCCACTGGCTAAAGATCTGGTGTTACGGTTATTTGCTGAAATTGCCTATGGAGATGGTTTAACGGGAACTGACAGCTTGCCATTTTTTGAACACTTCTTTGCCGGGGGTGTAAATTCAGTTAGAGGTTATGAAGATAATACTTTAGGGCCTCGTGATTCCAATCGTGATCCGTTCGGCGGGGCAATGAAATTTGTTGCCAGTGCCGAGGTTTTTTTCCCAATTCCGTTTTTTGAAGATTTAAAGTCAGTTCGAGTGGGCGCTTTTTTTGATGCCGGAACAGTCAGTGACTCATTTGATTTTGCCGGTCTTCGTTATTCTGTAGGGATTTCAGGAAAATGGTTGTCACCTTTCGGAGCATTGGCTGTAAGTGCCGCAATTCCTTTAAATAAGAGCGGCGACGATAGGCAACAAATGTTCCAGTTTACATTTGGGTCGGGTTTCTAGAAGTAATATCAATTAGTTATAAAATATTTGTGGGATGATCCCCTTTGTGTGTGGTGTTGATTACAGCTTAGATTTAACTCATAAGCG
>JALXCS010000389.1 GCA_026990815.1 Methylomonas sp.
CAATAGTGTCATAAACGGCAGTATCACCATGAGGATGATATTTACCAATCACATCCCCGACCACACGCGCTGATTTTTTATAGGGTTTGTTCCAGTCATTTCCCAGTTCACTCATCGCATATAAAACACGGCGATGAACCGGTTTCAGACCATCTCTAACATCCGGAAGGGCCCTACCTACAATCACGCTCATTGCGTAATCAAGGTACGATTGCTGCATCTCGTCTTCGAGATTAACAGGAATGATTTCTTTGGCGAAGTCTGTCATTAAATTGTCATATAATAAATGCCGATATAGAAAACCTTAACGGCATAAAAATCCCTTGGAAAAAAATTATGGATTCAGGAGGCAACTGGCTGTCATGCCCAGCACCAAAACCTGTAAATTATAACAAAATTAGTTATCTAAGTCGAAATAAAGAAAACCTAGTCAGAGAAAACTTCTTCAAGAAAGTTTTGCATGGCAATCCATGATCGCCTGTCTGCATCGAGCTGAAAAACTGTACCAAAATCAGGGTCATTCGCGACAGGATTTGTAAAAGCGTGCATGGTGTTACCATAGATATGCATTTGCCAATCGGCCCGGGTTGCAGTCATTTCATCCTGAAAATCGACGACTTGCTCAACCGGCCCCATGGGATCATCATGCCCATGCAAAACCAGCATTCTAGCCTTTATTATATTGTTACTAAGGTCCTCAGCAGGAGCAAGCAAACCATGAAAACTCACCACACCTTTTATATCGGCGCCAGAACGAGCCAGATCTAGCACACACAACCCGCCAAAACAGAAACCAATGGCGGCAATTTTATTATCATCAACCCACGGTAACAACTTGACTGAATTCAGTGCTGCATGAATACGCTTTCGTAGCATTATTCTGTCATCCAGAAACGGCTGCATCAATTTTGCATTTTCCTCAACACTAGAACCTAAAACACCTTTTCCATACATGTCTACAGCAAAACCGACATACCCAAGCTCAGCGATTTTTTTAGCCTTTTCTGCAACAAATCCATCACGACCTCCCCATGCGTGATTAATCATTACCGCCGGCCTTCTTCCTTCATATCTATCATCATAGGCGAAAAAAGCCTCCAAATGCACATTATCATCCAGATATCCAACAGTATTAGATACGATAGCCATGATTCAACCTATTGGCTTGCAAAGTCATAAATAACCACACGATTAATCATGGGTTTCAATTTTTCATGGATGATTTTTTTGTGACGGGGGTGATCAAGATAAGCCCGTAATACTTTTCTACTTTTGAAAGTTGCCGTTACCGCAACATCAAAAGTATCATCAACAATTTTTCGCTCACTGGGTAAAACTTCACCCACATGACGATGAATAACACCAGGGAAGTTATTAAGCTCCTTGCTGATCGAAATAAATTTCTTGCGCATGAGCTTATCTCCCGGTTTTTTTAGCCAAACCATAACAACATGAGTCACAGTTTGTTGCTTGACTTCTGCATAGCTAGTAACAGAAAAAGTTAAACTCATTAGTAATACTACAATCACCCCAAGAGCAGTTGATTTTTTCATCACAATTCTCCATTTTGCTTTAAAGTTTTAACAAAACCTTTTGCCGCTTCTTCAGTCAAATCCAGAACCGTTTCAAATCCGTACCGGCCACCATAGTAAGGGTCAGGAACCTCTCTTGTTTCCAGGTGTGGAGCAAAGTCCATAAAATATTTAATTTTATGTTGATGCTCTTCAGGACACGCCTCTGTCAAAATTGAATAATTATCCTGATCCATCGCCAATATATAATGATAACCCTCGAAATCTCCAACAACGACTTTTCTTGCTTTGAGATGCTTTAATTTTACGTCCCGGGCTTGTGCCGCTTTCTGCGCCCGCAAATCAGGCGCCTCGCCTTCATGATAAGCATGGGTCCCGGCAGAATCAATTTCAAACCGGTCTTCCAGGCCTTGTTCTTCAATCAATTTGGCAAAAACACCTTCCGCCGTTGGAGAACGACAAATATTACCCATACAAACAAATAAAACTTTTATTTTTTCCATTAATTAGAACACGCTAAGTGAAAATAGTTGAGAAATCAGTTCATCAAGCTTCAAAACTCAAAAAACTAGACTAATCTTCTTATTATTGAACAGATTTATTTTAAAAACAAACTGCATCAAAAATACTTCCTGCTCGGAAGGAGAGAATTAATATGATGAATTGGAACTCGGTAGGCACCAAGGTTATCTTGGTTATAACCGCAGCATTAATATCACTTGCCATCGCTTCTTTGACTTTTTATGCCCTTACAGCTAAACAGCAAATTATTGAAAGTGAAAGTGAAATTGCAAAAAACCAAATTTTACTTTCTGAAGCAGTCCGGGAAAAGACTATTCAGACTTGGGAACAAGGTGTTTTTAGCCCCGAACTGCTTCGAAATATCGCCAAAAACAACACTGGCCAAGAGCGCATTGAAAAAATTGTCTCTACTGTACCCATCGCGACTGCCTGGAATACTTTAAGGGCAAAATCCAAAGAAGGCAACTACCAGTTTAGAGCACCAAGAATCGGGGCCCGTAACCCAAAAAATGAAGCTGATGCAATAGAAAGAAAAGCCTTACAGTATTTTCAGAACAATCCAAACAAGCTTGACTATTCCATTGTTGACGAAGAAAAAAATGAATTACGCTTTTTTAGAGCAGTAAAACTCGAAAAACAGTGTGAAGTGTGTCATGGTGACCCGGCAACCTCAAAACAGCTCTGGCATCGTGATGATGGCAGAGATATTTTGGGTTTCCCGATGGAAAACAAACGTGCGGGAGATTTACACGGTGCTTTTGAAATTATCAGACCTCTTGGATCTGCCTATGCCAACCTGCGTAATCACATCTGGGCTGCTGCTGGATTAACACTTTTAGCAATTTTAGTTCTTTGCATTTCAGGCTATCTGGCAATTGCAAAAATCATTGTCAATCCATTAACTGATCTAGCATTAAAACTACAGGATATTTCCAGCGGCGGCGGCGACCTAACCTCACGCCTAAAAATTCAGGGTAAAACTGAATTAGCCTGGGTAGCCGCCAGCTTTAATGGTTTCGTAAAAAAAATCGCCAAAACCATTGATGAGATCCGGCTGACCAGCGAAAAATTAGGCCAACACGCCCAGAATATGGCGAAAATATCCAAAGAAACAGAAAATGGCGTTTGCCGGCAAAGATCTGAAACTGCTATGGTCGCAACAGCAATGGATCAAATGACTGCAACAGCCCAGGAAGTAGCGAAAAATGCTGTCAATGCAACCGATGCAGTTTCATGCGCTGACCAGGAAGCAACTTGCAGTAAAGATATCGTGACCGAAGTGGTCTCCTCGATCAACAGTTTGGCAGCAGAAGTTGAAAATGCCGCCAGTGTCATTCATCAGCTGGATTCAGACAGCGAAAGCATTGGTGAAGTTCTTAGTGTCATTCAAGGAATCGCAGAACAAACCAATTTGCTAGCACTAAATGCTGCCATTGAAGCGGCAAGAGCTGGTGAACAAGGACGTGGTTTTGCTGTCGTCGCAGATGAAGTCAGAACCCTGGCGAGCAGAACCCAAAAATCAACCCAGGAAATTCAAACCACTATTGAAAGATTGCAGGCAAGAGCTCGTGAGGCAGTTAAAGTCATGGAAAATGGCAAACTACAAGCAGCAACCAGCGTAGAAAAGGCTGCTTCATCGGGCGAGGCTTTGATAAATATCAACAGCAAAATTGAAATCGTTCGGGATATGAACTCCCAAATTGCCAGTGCAGCAGAAGAACAAACCACCGTTGCGGAAGAAATTAATAGAAATATTCATTCAATCAGCAAGGTTTCAGAACAAACCTCCCAGGGCATGCAACAAACCGCAACATCCAGTCATGAATTACTGGATCTTGCTGACCAGCTAAAACAAACGGTTAATCAATTTAAAACCTGATTGGTCTCTACCCTGATATGCCCATCTCTCTAGCGTACGGGGCATCCATCAGGTTTTATCTAGCAAAAAGAAACTGATAGGCCATTGCTACATCTCGGAAGATCCAGGAACTGCCGTTATAATTGGCAATGAAATGAATGTACAATCGTACCATTTTCTTTCACCGTTTCCAGTCGCACATCAAATCCCCAAAGCCTTGCAACGTGCTTGACAACCTCATTGGCACTTTTATCAAGCGGTATTCTGTTGTACTGCGTATGTTGCAGAGTCAACGAACGATCGCCATTCAAATCGACATTATAAACCTGGATATTAGGCTCGAGACTTCCCAGATTATACTGTTCCGATAAGGCCTGACGGATATATTCATAATTTATTTCATTATGAATGGATGTAATTTCAATCTCTTTTTCCCGGTCATCATCCAGCACAGAAAACAATTTAAAATCACGAATCACTTTGGGTGATAAATACTGACTAATGAAGCTTTCATCCTTAAAGTTCTGCATGGCAAAATGCATGGCATCCAGCCAATCACTGCCAGCTATATCCGGAAACCATTGCCTGTCTTCATCTGTTGGATGTTCACAAATACGACGAATATCGCTCATCATCGCAAAACCAAGCGCATAAGGATTGATGCCTGAATAATACGGGCTGTCGAAATCCGGCTGATAAACGACATTGGTATGCGACTGCAAAAACTCGATAATAAATCCGTCAGTCACCAATCCTTCATCATACAGCTGATTCAAAATGGTATAGTGCCAAAAAGTCGCCCAGCCTTCGTTCATCACCTGGGTTTGGCGCTGTGGGTAAAAATATTGGGCAATTTTACGAACAATGCGGACGATTTCCCGCTGCCAGGGCTCCAATAATGGCGCATTTTTTTCAATGAAATAAAGCAGATTTTCTTCTGGTTCTTCGGGAAATCGTTTTTCCTGAATCACATCAAACTGCTCTTCGATTTTTGGTAGAGTTCGCCAAATTTCGTTCACCTGGGATTGTAAATATTCTTCCCGCTCTTTTTGCCGCTCTTTTTCTTCCTGCATTGACAGCTTGACCGGACGTTTGTAGCGATCAACACCAAAATTTTTTAAGGTATGGCAGGAATCCAAAAAAGCTTCAACCTGATCTTCACCATAACGCTCTTCACACTCAGCAATATAATTTTTTGCGAATAACAGATAGTCAATAATTGCGTCGGCACTGGTCCAGGTCTTGAATAAATAATTATTTTTAAAGAAAGAATTGTGGCCATAAGCTGCGTGGGCAATGACCAAAGCCTGCATAGTCATGGAGTTTTCTTCCATTAAATAAGCAATACAGGGATCTGAATTAATGACAATTTCGTAAGCAAGCCCCATCTGCCCGCGTTTATAGCGTTTTTCGTTATTAACAAATTCCTTGCCAAAAGACCAGTGGGTATAACCAATCGGCATGCCAACAGAAGCATAGGCATCCATCATTTGTTCGGCAGTGATAATTTCAAGCTGAACTGGATAGGTATCCAGTCCAAAATTTCCGGCGATCCGCTCAATTTCCTTATGATATTTTTCGATCAGTTCAAAAGTCCATTCTGAAGTTTCTGAAAGTGGTTTTCGACTCATGCTAACTGCTTTTTGAAAAGTTTTCTGAAAACAGGGTAAATATCAGCAATTCGTTCAATGCGCTGCATAGCAAAATTATCCCAATTGGATTTTACCGACAAGTATTCCTGCCAGAGATTTTGATGTCGATCTTCGGTAATTTCAATATAGGCATAATATTGCACATAGGGCATGATTTGCTCATTCATGATTTTCCGGCAGGTAATGGAATCATCATCCCAGTTATCACCATCTGATGCCTGAGCGGCATATATATTCCAGTCTGAAGTGGGAAATCGATCCCTGATGATTTGACTGACCAATTCCAAAGCACTTGAGACAACTGTACCACCCGTCTCCCGTGAGTAAAAAAAAGTTTCTTCGTCAACTTCACTGGCAACCGTATGATGGGAAACAAAAACCACCTGAATTTTTTCATAGGTTCGAGTCAAAAACAGATACAACAGCATAAAAAACCGCTTGGCCATATCTTTTTCTTCAAAGCCCATGGAACCCGAAACATCCATAATGCAAAACATCACTGCCTGAGTGGTTGGCTTTGGCTGGTCAATGTGATTGTCATAACGAAGATCAAAAGTGTCGATAAAGGGAATTCGCTCAATTTTTTTCTTCAGCTGTTCGATTTCCTGCTCCAATGCTTTAACAGCAGGATAGTTTTTATCATGCTGCCTGAGTAACTCTTGTAACTCGGCCTGTGCTTCCTTAATCCGGTTTTTATAGGGTGCACGTAAAGCAATACGACGACCCATTGCGCCACGCAAAGACCGAATAACATTAATATTGGTAGGTATACCATCGCTGGTATGGCCGGCGCGAATTTTTTTGGTCTCGTTGATAGTTGCCAACTTGGTTTTGACCAAATTGGGCAGCTCCAGGTCATCAAAAAAAAACTGTAAAAATTCTTCCCGGGTCAGCTCGAAAATAAAATCATCCAATCCTTCACCGCTATCAGAGGCCTGATTATCACTGCCCTGACCTTCACCACCTTTAGGTCTGGGCAATCGGTCACCCTGTTGAAACTCTTTGTTGCCAGGATGAATGCGCTCACGCCTGCCACCCTGGCCATGATGAAAAAAAGGTTCCGAGATGTCTTTTGCAGGTATAGACACCTTTTCACCTTTTTCCAGATCTGTCACGCTGCGATCGGAAATAGCATCAGCAACAGCCCTTTTTATTTGCTGCCGAAAACGACGAATAAACTTTTGCCTGTTTACAGCACTCTTATTCTTTCCGTTTAGGCGTCTATCGACAATTCTTGACACACATCCCCCTATGAAGATTTACGAACCCGAAGATACCATTCGCAAAGTAGACGAACTTGTTTTTCGGTGTAGCCTTTCTCAACCATCCGATCAACGAACTGCTCGTGTTTTTTCTGATCATCAGGGGATGCCTTGGCATTGAAGGAAATTACTGGCAACAAATCTTCAGTAGTCGAAAACATTTTCTTTTCAATAACGGTACGCAATTTTTCGTAACTGGTCCAGGCTGGGTTTTTACCTTTATTGTTTGCACGGGCCCGTAATACAAAATTGACAATCTCATTTCGAAAATCCTTGGGATTACTAATTCCTGCCGGTTTTTCAATTTTCTCCAGCTCTTCATTCAAAGCAGCTCGGTCAAACATCTCTCCGGTATCAGGGTCACGGAAATCAGTATCCTGAATCCAGTAATCTGCATAAGTTACATATCGATCAAAAATATTCTGACCATATTCCGAATAAGACTGTAGATAAGCCGTCTGAATTTCTTTACCAATAAATTCTATATATTTCTGGGTAAGATAACCTTTAAGATAAGACAAATATCGTTCTTCAACTTCTGGAGGAAATTGTTCTCTGGTTATTTGCTGTTCCAGCACATATAGCAGGTGCACTGGATTCGCTGCGACTTCTGAATTGTCGAAATTGAAAACCTTGGACAAAATCTTGAAGGCAAATCGCGTTGACAGGCCAGTCATACCTTCATCAACGCCAGCAAAATCACGATATTCCTGATAGGATTTTGCATGAGGATCAGTATCCTTCAGATTCTCACCATTATAAACCCGCATTTTCGAAAAAATATTGGAATTTTCCGGCTCATGTAGACGTGATAAGATCGCAAATTGTGCCATCATTTCCAAGGTACCGGGCGCGCAGGGTGATTTTTTTAACGAACTGTGTTCCAGCAACTTGTCATAAATTTTGATTTCTTCTGAAACCCGCAAGCAATAGGGGACTTTTACGATATAAATTCGATCCAAAAATGCTTCATTGTTTTTATTGTTTTTAAATGCCTGCCATTCTGATTCATTGGAATGCGCCAAAATAATGCCGTCAAAAGGGATAGCGGGAAAACCTTCAGTTCCCTTGTAATTCCCCTCCTGGGTCGCTGTCAACAATGGATGCAGAACTTTTATAGGCGCCTTGAACATTTCCACAAATTCCAGCATCCCCTGGTTTGCACGACACAAGCCTCCTGAATAACTATAGGCATCAGGGTCATCCTGTGAGTATTGTTCCAATTTACGAATATCAACTTTACCCACCAGGGCTGAGATATCCTGGTTATTCTCATCGCCCGGTTCGGTTTTGGTTACTGCAATTTGTCTTAAAATCGACGGTCTGATCTTGATGACCTTGAATTTGCGAATATCACCATTGAATTCATGCAACCGTTTAGTCGCCCACGGCGACATAATGGTATTCAGATAACGCCTTGGAATACCGTAATCTGATTCTAGAATATCTGCATCTTCTTCGGCATTGAAAAGTCCTAATGGCGATTCGAATACCGGCGACCCTTTAATGGCATAAAAAGGAGTCTTTTCCATCAAGGCTTTTAATCGCTCGGCCAAAGAGGATTTACCACCACCGACAGGACCCAACAAATAAAGTATTTGTTTTTTTTCTTCAAGTCCTTGGGCAGCATGTTTGAAATAAGAGACGATTTGCTCAATCACTTCCTCCATGCCATAAAATTCACGGAAGGCCGGATAAATTTTAATAACTTTATTGGAAAAAAGTCGGCTTAGTTTAGGGTCATTATGGGTATCAAAAAATTCTGGCTCGCCGATGGAGGCCAGCATCCTTTCCGACGGGCTTGCGTAGGCCAATGGGTCTTTTTTGCAAAGATCCAGATATTCCTGAATGGTTAACTCCTCTTCTTTTGACTCTTCGAATCGGGATGTATAATGATCAAAAATACTCATGCTGTTTGGCTCCACGTAATTTTCTGCTGTATCAAATAAAACTATAGACCACCTATTCCTAAAATATCTCCTTATAATTATATTTATTTGTTAAGTATAGTTAATGACAAATTCTATTTACTTATAAAACAGAAATACTTGCAACTTCCACAAATAAAATCCGCACTCAACTTTAAAATCTACAATACCATGTCAGCAAATACTGAGCAGCAAAATACAGGCACTTTGTTTGTTAAATAATTCCTTGATGAAAACAATTTCTTGTGTCATTCTAAAAAGTTTTAGTTAGCATTTTAATTATAAGCAATGCTAGCTTGTATATTTCACTGATCAAAAAACTTACGGAGAAAACCTACAATGGCAGGTCGCAACCATTTATATATTCCGGGTCCTACCAACACCCCAAACGAAATTTTGAGCGCCATGCATGTCACCATGGAAGATCACCGCTCGCCCATTTTTCCGAAACTATTCAAACCGGTTTTGGAAGATTTAAAAAAGATCTTTAAAACCGAAGCCGGACAAACTTTTGTTTTTCCTGCAACTGGAACTGCTGGTTGGGAAATCGCTATAACCAACACACTCAACCCAGGTGATAAGGTATTAATTTATCGTTTTGGCCAATTCGGCCATTTATGGGCCGATATGGCCAAAAGACTTGGTTTGGATGTCGAAATTCATGAGGTTGAGTGGGGCAAAGGCATTCCTCTTGATCATCTGGAACAACGTTTGAAAGATGACAAAAATCATGAAATCAAAGCATTTTTAGCCACCCATAACGAAACTTCCACCGGCGTAACCAGTGATATTAGCGGCGTTCGCAAAGCAATGAATGCTACCAACCATCCGGCCCTGCTATTTGTTGATGGTGTCAGTTCTATTGCCAGCCTCGATTTTCGCATGGATGAATGGGGTGTAGATAGCGCTATCAGTGGCTCTCAAAAAGGCTTTATGCTTCCTGCAGGTTTAGCTATTGTGGCTTTCAGCCAAAAAGCACTGAAAGCCACAGAAACTGCCTCATTTCCACGCTGTTTTCTGGATTTACGGGACCAAATGAACGCCAATAAAGATGGCTATACGCCTTATACTCCCTCCACACCAATGATTCACGGCTTGCGTAAAGCTTTGGATCTGTTACTGGAAGAAGGCATGGAGAATGTTTATGCACGCCATCATCGTTTAGCTGAAGGAACCCGTCGTGCTATTGTTGCCTGGGGCCTCAAATTATGCGCACAACCGGGTTTTGAATCAGACACCGTTTCAGCCATTGTCGTGCCTGAAGATAAAGATGC
>JALXCS010000390.1 GCA_026990815.1 Methylomonas sp.
GTTGTTGTTTTTTCTGAGAATCATTCTGGCCAGCGAAGTCATGGCTTTATTACTGCTTTATTTTGTTGATCCCATGCAATGGAATCAGTGGGGAGCGATTGATCGCATCCTGAGTCTTGTCTTGTGGATTGTGATTGCGGGCATCAGTTATTTTCTGGTTTTACTATTAACAGGCATGGGGCCTCGGCATTTAAAGTACTCAAAATAGCAGAGCATTTTTAATGTTAAATGGCTGCGTCCTCCATATCTGGAAAAATGAACAGGATTGATAAATACAGCAACATTGCCAAAACAATGACTGCCGTAAAACCAAAATGGATTGCCAGTAAAGATGCCAGCACTGCACTGATAACAGATGCGCAGCCATTGATTCCCCAGGCCCAGGGGATAAGTGATTTTTCATGTTGCAATAAGCTGTCAATGGCCAAGGGAAACGGCATACCCATAAAAAAGGCTAATGGCGCAATGAGTAAAATGGTGATTACTATTTTGAGACTGGTAGGTGTAGTAATCAGAAAAGCAAACAAAAATTGTAAAATAAATAAATAACTTAGGCTTACTAAAGTAATGCTGATGACACTTAATTGAAGAATTTGCTGTCTGGATTTAAGCTTTACAAGCTGTCCTGAGCAATAACTACCCAAGCCGGCAAAGATCAGAAAAGCAGTTAGTGTGGTGGCTACGGAATAAATGGGATGATGCAGAAACAGGATAAATTTTTGTAAAAATGCAATTTCAATAAATAAAAAAGCCAAACCAATCGCCAGAAAATAAAAAATAACATTGAAGCGTTTGATTTTATAATTATTGGGTGCTGATTGATGACGGAAAAATCCAAAAGGCGCAAGAATAAGTACTACGCTTGTTAAAACTGCAATCAGTAGTGTTGTGATAAAAATAATATAACCGGATTCCAGCAGTGATATGCCGCCTTTATGGCGTAATTTCAACATTTCCGGCAAAGCCGACCATTTAAAAAATTGATGAAAATATGGACGATCATTAGTCGCAGGTTTTAGATTGAACTTGTATCGTTCCATAAAACTAGCCCTTTGGTCGCTTAATAAGGCTTGAGTTGCAGAATAAAAAATAGGTTGGCGTAGCTGGTTATAGTGTTTAATTTCTGTAGTAGAAAGTCCTGGTGCATAAACAATATCAAAAGAACGCTGCTCACAAAATGTTTGGGCTTGGTTAAGTTCTTCAAAAGTGAAAATGCCGTTTTTAACGATTAAGGTACTGGTTTGCCAACTTCGGATCAGTATTAATTGTTGCTCTGGCGATTTGATGCGGGATTGCTTTAGCGCGTCAATCGCAGTCACAAAGATTTTCAAAGTATCTCTAGGAGGAATTTTGATCCAGCGGGTAATGGCAAGATAGCCATCCGCTTTTAGATGTTGCAGATAAAGCTGCAATGCCTCAATGGTATATAAATAACTTTCATTCAAAGCATACAGGCCGGAAGTGGATGCATTGAAGGCATCAATTAAAGCCAGCTGTATCAAATCATAATGTTGTTGGGTACGGGTTAAATAATCTCTGGCATCGCCTTGGTACAAATTGATGTGTTCTTGCTGGTAAAGTCCGCCAGTAAATTGATTGAATTGATTGTCAACCAGTTCAATCAACTGAGGATTGAGTTCGACGGCATCAATTTCAGGGGTTTTGTGATAATTCGCTTGCAGAATATCAGTGCCACCCCCTGCCCCTACAATCAGTATTTTGTTTGGCTTGTTCAGGTGAAAGGGTAATGCCGAAGATGTTTGATCCAGATAGGCCAACTGTTCAAGATGGGCAGGCTTTTGGGTGATAACGGTCATGTTATCTGCATCTGTAAAAACTGCGAGTTGTTCTAACGGTTCATGAGTGGCATTAAAACTGAGTCCGGGAACATGACGAAAAGGGATCTTGTCACTGGCAACTACACTGATTAAACCTAAAGGGCTGGATAGTTCGGTAATTATTTTTGTGCCATTAATATTTAAGATTTTGCTCAGGCCCTTGTAAGGCGAAATATTTAATTTGAAAACCAATGGAGTCATGACCAGCAAAAGCATCGAAAATGAAATCACCAGTATTAGCCATTTTTTATTGATTAAATGTAATTCCCAGCAACTAACGAGTGTGGCCAATAATCCAATGAGGCCGATAATGACCAATGCCGGTAATGGGAATACCCCATATAAAAGTAAAATAATGCCCAGGCTGCCAGCACCTGCGCCGAATAAATCAACGGCATAAATTCGTGAAACCAAGTCTGGAAAACGAAGCAAGGCCAAGCAAATTGCGGTTGCCGCAAAGAAAAAAGACAGCGCTAACAACAAAAAGATCAATAACAAATAGAATGCCTGCCAGCCATCCCAGAAAATTTCTTCAGCATTAAATGGCAAGTTTTGAGCAATCAGAAAACAGGCTATTGAACTCAGGCCAAACAGGAATAAACAGGAAAAATAAACCAGTTTGAATCTTAGTAACAAATAACGCTGGGCAATGCTTACCATGGTGCCGCTCATCCCGTAACCCAATAACGCCAGACTAATTATCATATAGGCGAAATGATGCCATTGAATGATGGAAAAAAGCCGCATTAGTAAAATTTCATAGGCCAGAGAGCTTATGGAAATCAGAGCGACGGAAATATAGGGAGGGCGCAGCTTCATTACAGAATTTAAGGAAGTTACCTCGCTATTCAATTGAGCTCTATAAATTTTGCCGGTTTTTTAACGGAAGTCTTAATGTTTCCCGGTGACGGGAACAAATCGTACTGGCAAAATTTGCGTGCTGGTGATTTTGCCGTCAGGCTGTTTTTTTATCAGCAATAATTGTTGGGTCATAAATGCAGTCCCGACCGGGATAATCATATTTCCACCCTTTTTGAGTTGTTTAATCAAGGGCGGAGGAATATGGCTCGCCGCCGCGGTGACAATGATGGCATCAAATGGAGCATGTTCTGCCCAGCCATAATAACCATCGCCCAGTTTTACTTGAACATTGTCATAACCGAGTCTGGTTAATCGTTCCCTGGCCTTTTTGCCAAGTTGTTCTACTATTTCAATAGTAAAGACCTTGTCAACCAGTTGTGACAAAATTGCCGCTTGATAACCCGATCCAGTTCCCAGTTCCAGCACCTTGCTTTGTTGATCAACTTTCAACAAATCGGTCATGATGGCAACAATATAAGGTTGGGAAATAGTTTGGCCATAACCAATGGGTAAAGGCCTGTTTTGGTAAGCATAAGATCGCTGCTCTGGCGGAACAAATTCATGCCTTGGAACAGAAACGATTGCTTGCATGACTTTAGGGTCAAGTGCTTCTTTATCAAGATAAAGACTGGTTGCTTTTACCTCGGTTTCAATTTCTTTAACCAACTGTTGGCGTTGCATGGCAAAGTCATCTGCGAAAACGGTTGAAAAATAAAATCCCGAGAATAGAAAAATAACAATTTTTTTTGCCTTTAACATAAGGCACCTCATTGAAAATTAAGCTTGTAGTTACACAAAATAATCGACAATTAAGTGCTCGAAGGGTTCATTTATGCTGAGAATATAATGAGGACATGGCGTAGGCGGTAATCAAAGAGTTATTTTCAATAAATTATTGTAGGTTTGAGTACTGATGACTAACCAATACTTTGAAACTTTATTTCGATTTTAAGCTCAGATTGTGTTGTTAAGCAAATAAAATGACGTTTTTCACAAAATTGTACGGAGATTTTAATGCGTAGATTTTTAATTATTATTGCCGCTGCCATTTTGATCACAGCATGTACCACAAATCCATATACTGGTGAGCAGCAGGTGAGCAAGACAGTTTTGGGGACGGGTATTGGTGCAGCAAGTGGTGCTGCATTGGGTGCGATTGGTGGTGCGATTGCCGGTGACGCAGGAGAAGGTGCTGCAATTGGTGCTGTCGTCGGAACGCTGGCAGGAATGGGAGTTGGTGCTTATATGGATCACCAAGAGGCGCAACTACGTCAGAAATTAGCCGGCAGTGGTGTCAGGGTGCTTCGGGAGGGCAATAATTTGCGGCTCATTATGCCTGGTAATATTACCTTTGCTACAGATTCTTCAAATATTTCGCCACAGTTTTATCACACTCTCAATGCGGTAGCGACGGTATTAAATGGTTTTCCTGAAACCCTGATTAGAGTGACAGGTCATACTGATTCAACTGGAAGTGAACAATATAACCTTAATCTTTCGCAAAGGCGAGCTGATAGCGTAGCGCAGTATTTGGTGGCACAAGGCGTTGCTCCAAACCGTGTGGTAGCCACAGGCATGGGGGAAAGTATGCCGATTGCCTCTAACAATACTCCGGTTGGACGTGCACAAAACCGGCGTGTTGAAATCAGTATTCAACCGATGACGAGATGATCCAGAATTGATAAGACAAGAAAGTGTAGTTGCGGGTTACACTTTCTTGTTGTTGTCCTTGCCTCGACTAAACATAACGCCACCAAAACCAATGTTCAACGTACAAATAATCCCTTATTCGGGTTTTAACCAATATCAATAACAAGCCAATTGAATACAAACACCAGACAGCAGCCCATTCGTTTGGGTTGGAAGTCGTCAAATAAGCAAGGAAAGGCCCCGTAATCAGATGATAGGCGGTGATTTTCCAGGAGCCATATAAAAATGGCAGGAAAAAGGCAGAAAAAGCATACATGTTGACTAAGAACAAATTGGCAATGGCCGGCACTTCCCAGGCGATATGCCAATTTCCAGAAACCGAGCAAATTTTTTCGCCACAAAAAGGCACAATGAACGAATCAAAATAGTCATTGAAAAGAAAGAACTTATATTTAACTTCGTAACAAGCTGGCGCCCAATTAAATGGGTAAAGCCGAATCAGAAAAGCGATAGCTGATAAAAAGCAGAAGAAATAAACTACGCTAGAAATCTTGTTTTTGATTCGCTCGGGGATGAAATACATCGATATAGCGTTAATAAAAAAAGGCTGGAAAGCGATATGCAAATAACCCAATAACGTTGCAATTTGATTTCCGGGGCTGGCACAATCATCAATGACTGTGTAGGTATAAGCTTGAAGCGCTTCCATCAAGGAAAAATATCCCAATGTAGCCCATAAAACCGTTGGTTCCTTTTTGTACCAAAAATAAACAGTACTGGATAATCCAATGGTTGCTAATACAGTCGATGCTTCTCCGCTCCAGCACATAATGTTTCAATTTATTCACACGAAAAACAGTGAATTATACGCCGCAAAAACAAAGTGCTTGAAAATAAGTAGGTGAGCATAAATTTTTTAACAATTTTGCGCAGGATATTTTGTGATATTCAAGACGCAATGTAGGGAGCATAGTTATGTGATGTAACCGAAGTTGCAACTAAGAAGATTGCAAAATAACCCAGCAAAAAGTTAAAAAATTTATGCTCACCTACTTAATGCTAAATCGGGCTGGCGATGAAAATATAAGCGATGAATGCGGAAAGTTGGCAAATTGATGTAAAATAAACCATTTTTTACGCATTGTTGCCAAAATCAGATGCAATTAATTCGAGGACTGGACCAGCTTCGGCCACTAAAAAAAGGCTGTGTTCTGACCATAGGTAACTTTGATGGCGTTCACTTGGGGCATCGCGCTGTCATTCAAAAACTAGCACAGCAAGGTAAAGCTTTTGGTTTACCAGTTGTTGTTATGGCATTTGAGCCTCAACCACTGGAATATTTTCTTCGGGATAATGCTCCCGCCCGGCTTACTCGTTTGCAAGAAAAGGTTCGGCATTTTCAGGGTCTGGGAATTGATTACCTATTAATTGTGCGTTTTAACCAAGCATTCGCGGATGCCGAGCCGGAATATTTTATTAAAGAAATACTGCTTAATCGCCTGAATATAAAATTTTTGGTGATTGGTGACGATTTCCATTTTGGCAAAGCCAGGCGCGGAAATTTTGCCATGCTTAAAGAAATGGGTAAAATTTACGGTTTTCATGTCGAAAGTACCGAACCTTATTTAATTGATGGCTTGAGAGTGAGTAGTACTTTGATTCGTGATGCCTTGAATGCTGGCGATCTGGATACAGCCAAAAAAATGTTAGGCAGATCTTATTCTGTTTGTGGGACTGTGGAGCACGGTGATAAACGTGGCGCAGCCATCGGATTTCCTACTGCGAATATTCAAATGCATCGTGAAAAAACACCGATTCAAGGTGTTTTTGCGGTCATCATGACAGGTATTGATGAACGCGAGCTTTCCGGCGTAGCTAATGTTGGAACCCGACCGACTTTTGACGGAGGAACGCGAGTTATTCTGGAAGTTCATTTATTCAATTTTGACGAAGATATTTACGGCAAGGAAGTGGAAGTCCACTTCAAGAAAAAAATTCGGGACGAGGTTCGTTTTCAGTCAATGGACGAGTTACAACAACAGATTCATAAAGACGTTGCCAGCGCCCAACAAATACTAGCAATTTAAAAAAACCATGACCACAGATTACAAGAAGACCCTGAATTTACCCAAGACAGCTTTTCCCATGAAAGCAAATCTGGCTCAGCGCGAGCCGCAACGTCTCAAGCAATGGAATGAAGCAGAATTGTACGAAAAAATTCGTCAACAATTTGCTGGCAAGCCGCTGTTCGTTTTGCATGATGGACCGCCGTATGCCAATGGCGCTATTCATATTGGTCATGCCGTCAACAAGGTTTTAAAGGACATTATCGTCAAGTCAAAAACCTTGGCCGGTTTTGATGCACCGTATGTGCCAGGCTGGGATTGTCATGGTTTGCCAATTGAATTGATGGTCGAAAAAAAGGTGGGTAAAGCGGGGGTTAAAGTTTCTCATGCCGAGTTCAGAACAGCCTGCCGCGAATACGCGGCCAAGCAAGTCAATACCCAAAAGCAGGAATTTATTCGTTTGGGCGTCTTTGGCGAATGGGACAATCCTTATTTAACCATGGATTATGCTTTTGAAGCTGATATTGTTAGATCATTAGGGAAAATTTGCGGCAAGGGTCACCTAAGCAAAGGTGCTAAACCAGTTCATTGGTGTACTGATTGTGGTTCGGCACTGGCTGAAGCGGAAGTCGAGTATGAAGATAAGCATTCGCCAGCGATTGATGTCAGATTTCAGGTGGTGGATGAAGCCAAATTCATGGCCAGTTGTCATCATGCGCCAGAACATGAGGGTGAAGGTCCGTTGTCAGTGGTGATTTGGACGACAACCCCGTGGACACTGCCAGCCAATCAGGCGGTGGCGCTCAATCCTGAACTGGAATATTCAGTCGTTCAATGCGAGAAAGATGGTAACAAAGAACGGTTGGTGGTAGCGGAGCAGTTACTTAAAGATGTGATGCTGCGTTATGAAATTGCAGACTATCATGTGATTGCTTACTGTAAGGGTGATGCGCTGGAAAATCAGTTGTTGCAACATCCATTCTATGACCGTCAGGTGCCAATTATTTTAGGCGAGCATGTCACGCTTGAAGCCGGAACGGGTGCTGTTCATACTGCTCCGGGACATGGTCAGGATGACTATGTTGTTGGTCAAAAATACGGTTTACCGGTTGATAACCCGGTGGGTGATAATGGGGTGTTCTTGGAAAGTACTGAATTTTTTGCCGGTGAGCATGTTTTCAATGCCAACGATCATGTGTTAGAGATTCTGGAAGAACGAGGAAAATTGTTACATAACCATGCGATTGAGCATAGTTATCCTCATTGCTGGCGACATAAAACGCCGATTATTTTTCGCGCTACCCCGCAATGGTTTATTTCGATGGATAAAAATTATTTACGCGAACAAGCTTTGAACGAAATCAAGCGTGTGCAATGGATTCCAGATTGGGGGCAGGCCAGAATTGAAAGCATGCTGGAAGGCAGACCAGACTGGTGTATCTCTAGGCAACGCACTTGGGGTGTGCCGATTGCATTGTTTATTCATAAAGAAACCGGGGAATTACATCCTCAAACGGTTGAACTGATTGAGCAAGTCGCACAACGAATTGAGAAGCAAGGCATCGAAGCCTGGTTTGCGCTGGATGCAGAAGAACTGTTGGGCGACGAAGCTGGGCAATATGAAAAAATGCAGGACACACTGGATGTCTGGTTTGATTCCGGCGTCACCCATGCCTGTGTGCTGGATCGCCGTCCTAACCTGCATTTTCCGGCAGATTTATATCTGGAAGGTTCTGACCAGCATCGCGGCTGGTTTCAATCTTCGTTACTGACTTCGGTGGCAATGAATGAAGTAGCGCCATTCAAGGCAGTGCTCACGCATGGTTTTACGGTTGATGCCGAGGGTAAAAAAATGTCTAAATCCCGAGGTAACGTTGTGGCACCACAATCGGTGATGAATAATCTGGGGGCTGATGTTCTGCGATTGTGGGTGGCTTCAACGGATTATCGTGGCGAAATGTCAGTTTCTGACGAAATCCTGAAACGGACTTCGGATGGTTATCGTCGTTTAAGAAATACGGTGCGGTTTTTACTATCCAATTTAAACGGATTTGATCCCGCTCAACACAAGATCAAGCCTGAAGATATGTTAGCGCTGGATCGCTGGGTCGTTGATCGCGCTGTACAATTGCAAAATGAAGTTACAGAGCTTTATGAAAATTACCAGTTCAATCAGATCTATCAAAAAATTCTGAATTTTTGCACCATCGATCTGGGCGGTTTTTATCTGGACATCATCAAAGATCGCCAGTACACCACGCAAGAGAACAGCGTAGCCAGAAGATCAGCGCAAACCGCAATGTATTATGTTGCTGAAGCAATGTGTCGTTGGCTGGCGCCTATTATTTGCTATACCGCGGATGAAATCTGGGAATATCTGCCTGGTGAGCGCAGTGATTCAGTGTTTCTGGAAACCTGGTATGAAGATTTATTTGAACTGAATGAGACAGACAGCTTGAGTCGTGAAGACTGGCAAACCATTGTTGCTGTCCGTGATGCGGTCAGCAAAGAAGTGGAAGTATTGCGTAACAAAGGCGATATTGGCGCATCGTTGAATGCCGAAGTGGAACTTTATTGCAGTGACGATCTGGCAGAAACTCTGAACAAATTGGCGGATGAATTACATTTTGTTTTTATTACTTCAAACGCAGCTGTAATAGACCAACAATTTTGTCCTGATAATGCACTGGAAACCGGGATCGATGGTTTGAAACTCAGAATTTTTGCTTCAGAGCACCAAAAATGTGTGCGCTGCTGGCATCATCGGCATGATGTTGGCGAGCATCCAGATCATCCGGAATTGTGTGGCCGTTGCGTGGAAAATGTAGCCGGCTCAGGTGAAACCAGAAGATTTGCATAAAACAATGTTGAAATGGCTTTGGCTTTCGGGTTTGGTTATCGTGCTGGATCAGGCAAGTAAACTGGCAGTGGTTAAAGCCATGAATTTGTATGAGTCGATTCCGGTTATTCCCTTTTTCAATCTAACCTATGTTCACAATACCGGCGCTGCCTTCAGTTTTTTAAGTGATGCAGGAGGCTGGCAGCGCTGGCTGTTTGCATTTCTCGCAGCTACAATTAGTTTGGTTCTAATTATTTGGCTGGTAAAATTAAAAAAACAGGAAATATTACTGGCTGCATCCCTGGCGTTAATTCTTGGGGGCGCCATAGGCAATTTGATAGACAGGATTGCCTATGGTTATGTCATCGACTTTCTCGATGTCTACTATAAATCCTGGCACTGGCCTGCCTTTAATATTGCTGATTCCGCGATTACTTTGGGGGTGATGTTGATGTTGCTGGAGTCTGTTGGTGTTGGAAAAGCCAGCCATGTCGATGGTTCAGAAATTGACGAAAAATAACATATCGATATAAGGAATATTTTTGCTGAGTTATCTTTAGAGCAACAGTTTTTTCTGTTTGTGCGATTACCTCTTGGTATATACTATCCACGCTCAAAAATACCCCGTTTGCCCATCAATGATCTGAAATTTTTCAGACAATAACGAACGCAAAGGAGCATGATGCTCATCGAGGTTGTCGAAGAAGCTCGAACAGGCCTGTTTG
>JALXCS010000391.1 GCA_026990815.1 Methylomonas sp.
ATCTATATAATCTGGAGCTATTGAAAATAGATGAACCTTAGAGACTTGAATTACATTGTAGCCGTTGCCAAGCACCGAAGTTTTGTACAGGCATCGGAAAAATGTTTTGTTAGCCAGCCAACTTTGAGTACTCAAATCAAAAAGGTTGAGAAATTTCTGGGAATACAGATTTTTGAGCGCAATAATAAAAAAGTACTGCTCACGGAAGTGGGAGAAGATATTGTTGCCATTGCGCAGCAAATACTTGAAGGGGTTGTTCAAATGAAGGAAATAGCAGCCAACGCACAGGAGCCTTTTGCGGGTAATTTGAGGATAGGCGCTTTTCCTTCTTTGGCAAGTTACTTGTTCCCCGGTTTGGTTTTGGCTATTAAATCTGAACTTCCGAAAATTAAGCTTATTTTGATAGAAGAAAAGACCAATATATTGATTGGCCAGTTAGAGTGTGGAGAGATTGATGCAGCAGTTCTTTCTTTACCGGTTAAAGAAGATTTTTTGGTCAGCCAATCATTGTTTGAAGATCCCTTTGAACTTGCAGTGGCTCAGGACCATCCTTTGTCCGTGCGGGCAACAATTTCTCCACTTGAATTGCATAATCAGCAATTACTGCTACTGGATGAAGGTCATTGTATGCGTGATCAAGCCCTGCAATTTTGTCAATGGACGGGAGCACATGAACAGCTGGGAGTTCGGGCAGCCAGTCTTGAAACGCTCAGACAAATGGTTATTGCAAGTACGGGAGTAACATTAATGCCAAAAATTGCCATCAGACCAGGCGAGATTGGAATTAAATATATTGCTTTTGACAAGAGTGGTCCCAAAAGAACTATCGGCCTGGTTTGGCGTAAAAGTTCTGTTCGGAAAAAGCTTATGAAACGACTTGTCGAGTTATTTGAAAAGCGAAAAGTTAACTCTATCAGCTGAAATAATGACTTAATGACGAGAAAGAAATTAATTTAACGGCTGGTGCAGAATTTTTATTCGCATTCGAGGCGCATAGCAAGCTATGTAACTGTTTGTGTAACGTGGAAGGCGGATAAAAAGACAATCAGTCAGTTGTTAAATTTATTTTTTGAACGTTCCTTAGTGCCATTGGGTAAATCTGACTAGGTTGACAATCTGCTATAATTCCTCAGTTTTACTGGTTGTTCTTAAATAGATTAATTCAATGTGCGGATTCTGCGGATTTATTTCTACCCATGCCATATCTGAGCAGCAATGCCTGCCGATTATTAACCGGATGAATGGCGCAATTATTCATCGCGGACCGGATGATTCCGGTTCCTGGTTCGATGAAGCGTACGGTGTGGCTTTGGGACACAGACGCCTGTCTATTCTGGATCTCTCTCCAGCAGGACATCAGCCGATGGTGTCTGCAAGCGGGCGTTTTATCATCGCTTTTAACGGCGAAATCTATAATTTTCAGAAAATCCGTACTGAGCTTGAAAAAATCAGGAAATTTAATTGGCGGGGGCATTCAGATACAGAAATTCTGTTGGCAGCCATTGAAACCTGGGGCCTTGAAAAAGCATTACAGCAATGCGTGGGAATGTTTGCATTTGCTGTTTGGGATCAAGAACAAAAAACCTTGTCTTTGGCCCGGGACAGGTTGGGCGAGAAACCGCTTTATTATGGTTTCCAAAAAGGCATGTTTTTATTTGGCTCCGAGTTGAAAGCATTGCGGGAGCATCCTGCATGGCAGGGGGAAATAAATCGTGAAGCCTTGACACTGATGTTAAGATTTAACCACGTGCCTGCACCATATTCTATCTATCAGGATATATTCAAGCTTATGCCGGGTACTTATCTGGTAATTAAAGCAGCAGCGCAGGATTTGCCCGAGCCTGTTTCTTACTGGTCGATGGTGGAAGTGGCGGAGCGAGGTCAGGCCAATTTGTTTTCCGGGAGTGATGAAGATGCCATCAGTTCACTTGATGCAATATTGAAACAAGCTGTTGTCGGGCAAATGGTTGCCGATGTGCCCTTAGGCGCTTTTTTATCTGGTGGCTATGATTCCACAACGGTAGTTGCTTTAATGCAAGCCCAGTCCAGCCGTCCTGTCAAAACTTTTTCGATCGGTTTTTACGAGGAAGCTTATAACGAGGCTGAACATGCCAAGGCAGTGGCCAGGCATTTGGGAACTGAACATACGGAATTATATGTGCGCCCTGAGGAGGTCAGAGAGATTATTCCATCCCTCCCTCATATCTATGATGAGCCTTTTGCGGATTCATCGCAAATGCCGACTTGTTTAGTTTCCCAGCTGGCAAAGCAGCATGTCACTGTTTCTTTGTCCGGCGATGGCGGCGATGAGTTTTTTGGTGGTTACAAGCGATATTTTGAGACAGCCAGCACCTGGCAGAAACTTGAAAAAATCCCGGAGCCGCTACGACAGGTTATCGCTAAAATTTTGCTGGCTATTCCTGTTAACTACTGGAATCAGGTTCTTAAATTATTTGGTCCTGTGCATGAAACATTTAGAGCTGGAATAGGTGGAGATAAATTGCACAAATTGGCACCGGTACTGGCCAATGGCGGAAAAAATATTTTATACCGGCGGATGATGTCGCAATGGGATGATCCTGCTGGGGTTGTGATCGGAAGCAATGAGCCGTCAACAGATTTTGATAACCCGCCGCAGTTAAATAACCATTATCATCAAATGATGTGTCTTGACGCTTTGAATTATTTACCCAATGATATTTTAACCAAGGTTGACAGGGCGGGTATGGCGATTAGTCTGGAAACGCGGATTCCGCTGTTGGACCACCGGGTGGTGGAATTTGCCTGGCAACTACCGTTGCCAATGAAAATCAGAAATGGTCAGGGCAAATGGTTGCTGCGGCAGGTTTTATACCAATATGTTCCGCAAAAAATAATGGATCGACCCAAAATGGGCTTTGGTGTACCGTTAGATTCCTGGTTGCGTGGGCCTCTGCGGGACTGGGCGGAAGATTTGCTGAATGAACAGCGGTTGCAACAGGAGGGTTTTTTTAATGTGCAGCCAATCCGAAAAAAATGGCAGGAACATCAATCTGGCAAGAGGTTATGGCATTATGATCTATGGAATGTTTTAATGTTCCAGTCCTGGCTTCAGGAGCAAAAAGGCGCGGGTCGTTAATGGCAGAGCCTTCTGTTTTTGTCTATGTGATCAATGTTGACTGGTATTTCGATCTGCACTGGGTGCAAAGGGCCAGAGCAAAACTGAATTCTGGGGCAAAAGTGCATATTATTATGAGTCAGACTGATCCTGAAATCTTTGAACGATTATCAGGCTTGGGTTTTGTTTGTCATGTCTGGAATATTGATCGCAGGTCAATTAATCCTTTTATAAGTGTTTTAAGATTGCGGGATTTGTATCGACTGATTAAAACAATTCAGCCTGAAATTGTTCATGCTATTACCATCAAGCCTAATATTTTTGTTGGTTTGATCGCGCATGTATTAAAAACGCCTTATGTTTTAAGTGTGACGGGGACGGGTATCATTTTTTCTGGAAAAACATTGGTTATTCGAATGGTACGGCCGATTGTGCGTGTCTTGTACAGACTTGCAAGTACTAAAACTAGAAGAAAACTGATTTTCGAAAATTATTCAGACCTGGATTATTTTGTTGAAACAGGTTTGTGCGCAGCGGAAGATGCGGTCGCCATTTTAGGTGCAGGAGTCGATATTGATCAATTTAACCTGACCCCTGAACGAGATCGGGAGCGACCCCTGATTTTGTTTGCGGGTCGTTTGCTTTGGGATAAAGGCTTGGGTGATTTGGTTGAAGCCGGAAAGATGCTAAGAAAACAAGGTCTGGATTTTGCAATTAAAGTGGCAGGAATTGTTGATCATGACACCATTAATGCTATTGATGAGAAAACCCTGGATCAATGGCACGATCAAGGTTTGATTGAAAGGCTGGGCAATGTCAGAAATATGCCCGCTTTGCTTGAAGAAGTCAATATTGTGGTTTTGCCGACCTATTATGGTGAGGGAGTTCCTCGGATTTTGATAGAGGCAGGGTCATGTGGTCGAGCTGTGGTAACGACGGACATGCCGGGTTGCCGGGAAATTATTGAGCATCGGGTTAATGGCTTGTTGGTGCCTCCAAGAAATGTTGAAAAATTGACAGAAGCGTTGGCAGAATTAATAAAATCAGCTGAGTTAAGAGAAAAAATGGGGAATGCCGGGAGGGGAAAAGTCAAACGGTTTTTTTCGCAGCAGCAGGTGATCAATGAGACCCTGCAGCTGTATGAGGAGCTTCTTGAATGACAAGGGTTTTGATTACCGGGGCAAATGGTTTCGTTGGTACTATCTTAAGCGAAAAATTATCAATGGACGGGGTTTTGGTCAGGGCTGCCTGTCGCTGCAAATCGAATTTCAATAATAACGAAGTAGAGTTGGTTGAAGTTGGGGATGTCAATGCCCAAACCGATTGGCAAAAAGCTTTGCAAGATATTGATATTGTCATTCATTTGGCTGCCAGGGTTCATGTTATGCATGAAGCAGCTTCCGATCCATTTGCTGAATTCAAGAAAATCAATACCGCAGGAACACTTAATCTTGCAAATCAGGCTGTAAAGGCCGGAGTGAGCAGGTTGATTTTTGTTAGCACAATAAAGGTTCATGGTGAGCAAACCAATAAAATTTATTCCGCTTCGGATGATGTCAACCCGTCAGACTTTTACGCACTTTCTAAATGGCAGGCAGAACAGGGTCTACAAGAAATTCGTGACAACAACGGGCTAGAAATAGTCATCATCAGGCCACCGCTGGTATACGGGCCGAAAGTGAAGGGAAATTTTTTGCGGCTTATCAAGCTTGTCAATAAAGGTTTTCCTATTCCCTTGGCGAATGTCAAAAATAAAAGAAGTATGGTCGGAATCGATAATTTATGTGACTTGACAAAAACTGTTTTGTTGCATGAAAAGGCAGATGGCGAAGTGTTTCTGGTTTCTGATGGTCAGGATTTATCAACTCCAGAGTTGGTTCAATATCTTGCCGGGTGTCTAAAAAAACCGGCCAGATTATTTTCAATTCCTGTGTCGTGGCTTTACTTTGTTGCCGGACTGCTTAGGAAAAAACCAGAGCTTGAGCGTTTATGCGGCTCATTACAGGTTGATATAGAAAAAAACCGGGAAATGCTGGGTTGGCAACCACCATATACTGTTGAAGAAGGAATTAGAAAAACGGTTACTGATTATCTGGAACGGAATAAGCGGTAATGCTGCTAGTCTTATTATTTACCGTTTTTTTGATTGCGATGGCGGTTACGTTGTTAGTCAGGTTCTACGCGATTAAACATTTACTGGATATTCCAAATCATCGCAGCTCTCATCAGTTGCCTACTCCCAGAGGAGGCGGGTTGGGCATTGTAGTTGCCTTTTATGTGGCAATATTGTTTTTATATTTTTCCGGTACGATGGAGAGTGACAGATTTTATGCTTTGTTAGCTGGTTTGCCGGTGGCAGGAATAGGTTTTTGGGACGACCACCAACCTTTGGCTGCTCGCTGGCGTTTATTGGTACACCTTGGTGCGGCGATGCTAGCACTGTATTTTTTGCGAGAACAATTGACTGCACAGTTTTCCGGAGCGATCGCGGTTTTGTCCAGTCTATTTTTTTTGGTGTGGTCGTTAAATTTATTCAATTTTATGGATGGAATAGATGGTATTGCTGGCTCAGAAGCACTGTTTGTCTTTCTTTCCCTTGCAAGTATGATGTGGTTTGTCAATGATGATTTAGCCTTGTTGGGATTCTCTCTGGCTGCATCCAGTTTGGGGTTTCTCATTTTAAACTGGCCGAGTGCAAAAATTTTTATGGGTGATATTGGTAGTGGTTTTTTAGGCTTTGTTATTGCGCTGTTGATTTTGATCTACAGTAGGGTTTCCCACATTTTTTTGCTGATAGGGGTAATTATTTTTGCTGTTTTTATTGTTGATGCAACGCTGACACTTATTACTCGTTTTCTCAGGGGGGAACAATGGTATCAGGCGCACTGCAGCCATGCCTATCAACATGCATCGAAACAGTACGGGCATTTGAAAGTATTGTTAAACGTTTGGGCAATTAATATCTTTTGGCTGTTGCCAATTGCTATCTGGGTTTTTCTAAATCCTACAAATGGGCTATTGGGTTTGCTGGTTGCTTATTTACCCTTGATTTTTCTGGCGCACTATTTTAAAGCGGGCAGGGATTGGTGTTAGCAGTTTTGATATACTAGAGCCTTCTTTTTTCTTGAAAAGGCGCCAAAGCATTACGTGAAATTTAAACATCGTTCTCGTTTATATATTTTTATCCATGATTTATTGATGGTAGCAGCAGCCTGGTTCGGCGCTTACTGGCTGCGGTTTAATATGGATATTCCAGAGTATTATGTCGTCGCCGCTCGCCGGGATTTTCTCTATGTTCTGCTCATTCAGGCGTTCTTTTTTTGGCTGTTTGGCTTGTATAGGGGGGTATGGCGCTTTTCATCGCTACCGGATTTGATGTGCATCTCGAAGGTGGTTTTGACCGGCGTTTTTTGCATTGCCTTTAGTTTTTTTCTTTATAACCGAATGGAGGATTTGCCGCGTTCGGTATTGCCGATCTATTTCTTTTTATTACTCGTATTTTTAAGTGTTCCCCGGTTTTTTTACCGGTTTTGGAAGGAACGGGTACTCAAAGAAGGTGCAGGAAAAAAGGCGTTAATCGTAGGCGCAGGTGCAGCGGGGGAAATGCTGGCTAGAGATCTGCAAAGCGACCCTAACTCAGGATATATTGCAGTCGCTTTTGTAGATGATGACCCCAGAAAGAGAAAAAGAAATATACGCGGGTTACGGGTGGTTGGAGATATTTCCGCAATCCCGAGATTTGTAGACAGGTTAGAGCTGGATGTTGTTTTAATTGCCATTCCTTCGGCGAATGACAAGCAAATGCAACGGATTGTTGAATTATGTGAAATATGTAATGTTTCCTTTCAAACCCTTCCTTCAGTTAAGGAACTGTTGTCTAACACCGTTACCAGAGGCAATTTGCGTAACGTATCAATTGAAGATATTTTAGGGCGTGAGCCAATTCAGCTGGATTGGAAAAAAATACAAGCGAATCTTCAAGGCAAAAAAATATTGGTCACTGGCGGTGGTGGTTCAATTGGTTCAGAGCTTTGTAAGCAGTTGGCCCGGGTAAAGCCTGGAAAATTAATTATTTTTGACCAGTCGGAGTTTAACCTCTACCGGGTTGATGCTGAATTAAGCCAGGCTTATCCGGAGCTTGATATTCGAGCGGTATTAGGCGATGTCTCGGACCGGGTGGCTGTGCAGAGGATGCTTGAGGGTTGTCGACCGGATGTTATTTTTCATGCAGCAGCATACAAGCATGTACCGTTACTGGAAAATCAAATCAGGGAGGCGGTGCATAATAACGTGCTTGGTACTAAAATTTTAGCGGAACAGGCCATTAATGCTGGAATTGCCCGATTTATTCTTATTTCCACCGACAAAGCGGTTAATCCAAGCAATGTAATGGGGGCAACCAAAAGGGCGGCAGAAATATTGTGTCAGAACATAAGCAAGGTAGGAGGGACATCTTTTACTACCGTCAGGTTTGGTAATGTCCTTGATTCTGCAGGAAGCGTAGTTCCTTTATTTAGAAATCAAATAAATGCTGGTGGTCCGGTAACTGTCACGCATCCGGAAATCAGCCGCTATTTCATGACCATTCCGGAAGCCTGTCAGTTAATTATGAAGGCGGAGACCATTGGGGAAGGAGGGGAGGTTTTTGTTCTTGACATGGGTGAGCCAATTAAAATCCAGTATCTTGCCGAGCAGATGATCAGGTTGAGCGGCAAGCGACCTGGTGAGGATATTGACATAGAATTTATAGGTTTAAGGCCGGGTGAAAAATTACATGAAGAATTGTTTCATCCCCACGAGCAATTAATTGAAACAGGCTATAAAAAATTGTTATTGGCTAAGGCCCGATGTAATGACGGGGAAGTTTGGGCTGCCCAAATTGAAGATTTGGTCAGAGAATGTGTGGAAGGGAGTGAAGCAGAAATTCTGGCTAAATTAAAGGACTTGGTGCCTGAGTTTGAACAAATAAATGACAAAAAAAAACCTCCAGCAACCTAGGTTGCTGGAGGTGAAAAAGCAGAATCATGAGGAGGAGTTCTGCTCGATACTACACCAGGAGGTATAAAATGAAAGTTGGTATTAAGCAACTTCTGGAAATTTAACTTTCAGCTTCTTCTAGGCTTGGTTTTACAGCAATATTGCTGTAAATCGCTGCGCTAGCAAACATTAATGCTGAAAAAACATAGCCACCTGAAATAAAACCCCAGATGCCTGTTAAAAATAATAAACCAATAACTAAATGGCTGTTAATGTCTATCAGAGTGCCTTTAAAAAAATTAAAAAAGAAAGCTTTCACCGTTTGCGAACTTGAGACTAGTATATAGGTTTTTATTGGGTTTACAATAATGCTATTATTAAACAGATTGTTTCTATATTGGAAATAATAAGAATGTCAATTGCTTTTTGAACTTTTTTTAAGAATTCGAGCCGGGATTCAGCTGGCAGTCAGCTATGTTATTTTTGGGAAATTAATATTTTGAGGCGCTTGTAAGGTTGGGGAGCGGAGTTTTGAAGTTGTAACTAACTCCTGCGTTGATGTGATTATTAAGTACTTTCTGCGCAGATTACAACCCCTTCAGTGTAGCTATATCCATTTCTTAGTCCGCTTGAATAGGCGCCTGATATGACAGGGGTAATACTTATAATGCGAAAACCTTCTCTTTCACTCTTTCAAGCTGTGAAATTGCTTTCTGTATGTCTGTGGCCAAAATCTGTGACCGTCAATTTTGCAATCAGACCATTCGTAGACTTTTTTTTCGTAAATCTCTTGTACTTCGGATGGTTCTGTTTTACCTGACCAGAGGTCATTTAATTGCTTTTCATTTTGAACAATCATTTCCACCGCGGGTTGATTCTTACTTTCGATAAAAATTGTTTTTATCATGATCGCTTTTTAGATACAAAGCTTTAAATTTCACTGCGTGTGCCATAAAGAACCTAAGAGTTCTGAGCTTAATGTTTTGGTTAAAGCTATTTCCCTTCAATTGCTTCAATAGTAGAACAAAAATGATTTTTTATTGATTCTAATGGAGAGGTGACGCCTCCAGAAGTTGAATAAGTCATTGTAACTTCGACTCCAGCATTTTTGGGCTCGACACCAATATTAAGAGGAACAGTTTTGCCCTTGCCAAAGCTGACAGTTTGTGAAGCGCTGATAATACCTAAATTTTCATCAGTATTTGTGATTTGCCAACCATCATTAATTGTGTATCGTGCGGCTCGTTCCATAGCAATCTTTTTAGATACTTTAGGAATAAAAACATGAGTTTTATATGTGCGTCCAGCTAAAAAACTACCGTTATAGGTAAAATTTTTAGCACATTCCCTCGAGTCATTTGTTTGCAAAGTTTGTGTTCCGGATGAAGCGCACCCAACTACTGATAAAATTGTTAATATTCCTAAAATGGTATTTTTCATGACTCCTCCAGAATTTGTAAGGTATATTTTTTATTAGGTTGATTTCGTTAAAGAGAGGTATCCTTCCGAGTGTTATAAATCTATAGTCTAAACAGCTCACGCATTTTTATACCTGGATGTTCAGATCTCATAAACGCTTCACCGACCAGAAAGCCATAGATGTCGTTGTTTAGCATGAGTTGAATATCTTCCGGTGTGTGAATACCGCTTTCAGTAATAACAATTCGATCTTCGGGAATTTGTGCTTTTAGAGCGAGGGTTGTTTGTAAAGACGTTTCAAAGCTGTGTAAATCCCTATTATTGATTCCAATTAGTGGGGTATCCAATTGTAAAGCCAACTCAAGCTCCTGCAGATTGTGAACTTCAACAAGTACATCCATGCCCTGCTGTTTTGCAACCTCTGCTAGTTCTTGCATCTGGTTTTCGGATAGTGCTGATATAATCAATAAAATAC
>JALXCS010000392.1 GCA_026990815.1 Methylomonas sp.
CCTCTAGCAGTAACAGCTTCTCCACCTTTATACCAAAGTGCCTCAATATCGCCTTTTTCGACTGAGTCAATGACTGCGCGTAAACCTAGTCCAGAGACAGAATGAAATGAGGTGTCTTTATTGTGCCGATCATTTTCAAATGAAAAAGCTTGCGCACATAATGTTAGGCTTGCCAACCCTATGAGTATTTTGATAAAAATTGACATTTCAGATTCCAGTTTTAGTCGAATTTTGACTCGAAACAAGATAGTAATCAAGAAAAAAATTACTGCGTTGAAGAAAATTTCTTGCTAAAAAGGATCTAGTTCCCAGGAAATACTTCTTTAAGCTTACGATAGTATTCAAGCCCTTTGACAACATGGGGTTTAGCTGATTCTAGATCACCTTTTTTTGCAGCGATTCTTGCTTTCTTCATTTGTGAGCCAGCTTTGCTTTTATAAACAGCAGCCTTCTTTGTGGCATGAATTTCCTTCGCCATTTGTTTGACATCATTCAAAAGGGTCAAGACTGTTTCATTGTCTGCGCCATTTTCGATAGTAGCAAGTACTTTTTCAGAGCGTTCGATGGTGTTATCAATGAAACCTTTGATTTCGTCCATGGTTGCATTTTTAATTTTTCCAGCAGCAAAACTTGTAATTGAAAAGCTGGAGATAACTATTAATAAGAAAAAAGCCAGCATAATTTTTTTTGTCAGATACATAATTATTATTTCCTTGAATAAGATGATAAATTGAAACTGATTATGCCATGGAATGCATTACCATTCATCCCTGGCAAATTCAGGGTATTTATTGTTTAATGCCAGCCTCCATATTGTTTGGTGGGATCTCCGCGAAAGTTTGCAGACGTTCTATTTCTACCGGGAGCATTAACTGCACTATTGGCGGCTTGCATAATATTAACCACTGTATATCCGCCCAGAGACTTAGCCTGTTTGGCAATAGCTGTAGTGCGAGGATTGATCTCATAAATTTTAATATAAGGGTCAACTGCTACAGAAATTAATTTGTTGCCATTACCTGGATCATAAGTTAAAACAATAGGTAAGGAGGTCCCGGCAGGAATTTCCACCGTGAAGCGATTGTTTTTTTGGAGCGTTGTCATAGTAATCATGTTTCCTTGTTCATCGGTTACTTTGATTTCCCCGGCAAGCGTAGTTTCTTTATCGTCACTCACTGAACCTTTAAGGACGGTTGCTTTACTGTATTTTTTTATTTGCGCTTTGATTAAAGGTTTGTTTGGTTTGTCATCACTACATCCGGAAATAATTGAACTGCAGAAAATAATTACCAGAAAAATTGATAATTGCTTGAATAGTTTAGTTTTGTTTGATATCGAGATTTTTTGCATGTCTGTTTCCTATTCTTGGCCGCGAAAGTCCGCTAAACATAAATTGTGTTTTTTGATTTTATCGTAAATTGCACGAGTCGTAAGCTCCATCATATCAGCAGTTTTTTTTATATCACCTTGATTTTGGAGCAATGAAGCTTTTAAAAAAGCCCGCTCCACTTGAGCAATGGCATTTTCTTTTAGTTTTTTCCAGTTATTTGTTTTTATAGCTGGTTCTGCAGACCCGAAATCTAATACAGTTATTTCCTGTCCTTTAGTAAATAACAGACTACGTTCCAGGGTGTTTTCTAATTCTCTCACATTACCAGGCCAGTGATAGGCTCGAATTTTTTGCATGACTTCGCGGCTGACTGATTCGATTTTTTTGTTATATTTTTTGTTCATTCGATTAATAATTAGTTGAACCAAATAGGGTAGATCTTCAGGTCGTTCTACCAGAGGTGGAATTTTTAAACGAATGACATTAATGCGGTAATAAAGATCATTTCTAAATTTCCCTTGTTCCACTTTTTGTTCCAGAATCTGGTTGGTTGCAGAAATAATTCTTAAATCAACATGAAGTGTATTTTTCCCTCCTACTCGTTCCAGTTCGCCTTCTTGAATAATCCTAAGCAAGCGGCTTTGGGCGGCTGGTGACAAGGAATCAACTTCGTCTAAAAACAATGTCCCCCCTTCAGCACGTTCAAAGTAGCCTTGATGAACTTCGATTGCACCTGTGAAAGCCCCTTTTTCATGTCCAAATAAAGCGCTTTCAATCAGGCTTTCTGGAATAGCGCCACAATTAACGGCAATAAACGGTTTGTTACTGCGTTCGCTCATGCCGTGAATGGCTCTGGCAATTAGTTCTTTCCCGGCGCCAGTTGGTCCCTGGATTAAAACAGTCGCAGAGGTTGGGGCAATCACTTCAATTGCCTGTAATACTTTCTGAATTGGTGGGGATTTAGCAATAATAGTAGGTGCATTTTTTTTGTTGTTATTTTTTTTCTCTTGATACCAGATTTTCTTTAAACTCTGATCGATGCGGTTTTGCAGATCCATCATGGCAATTTTTTCCTTGCTCGGAGTAGAGTTGATGTATTCAACTCCCGGCAAATCCTTCGCTGTTTCAGGGTTGGTGTGAATGCAAACTTCACAATAGCCATCCTGTTTGGCAATGCTTTTTTTGATTTCAACTTTTGCATAGCCTAAATTTCTGGAGGCAATACCGCCAAAAACGCTTGATGTCATGCGACAAAGTTCCGGGAAATGCGTCACTTTCGAGCCAAACGGACATTTTGTATTGGTGACGGTAATACACTCCTGATCACTGGATTGCAGGGAAAAATTACCGCCAATATTGTTTTTTAGGCCAAGAATCAGCTCAATATAACTTTCCCTGTCAAGGGCATCAGTTATTTTTTTCTTGTCTTTTCGATATGTTTCTTCAAAAAAACATCCGGCGGTTTTAGCGATGTGTTCAATTAATTTTTCGCATTGGTCCTGGCTTTGTTGTTCGCAAGCATGCATGAGTTCCAGGATAAAAGTCTGAAGAAAAAAAGTGGGAGTGAGATGTGACAAGGATGGGGTATTCATTTTAGATGAAATGTGCAGTTTATTTTCAATTATTGAAACATAATTTCATTTTTAGTTCAATGTGAAATTTTAAGT
>JALXCS010000393.1 GCA_026990815.1 Methylomonas sp.
TATTTAACAGTGATTTTTGTTTTTTTTTGGGCAGCATCTTCTCCAAAGGATATTTAGTGGATGCAAAATAACCAAGCCCCCATGTCGTAAAAGCTCCTAATGTATTGCCAATTGTTGCTACCAGAATTAAAAGAAATATATTGTGTAAATTTTCTGCAGCTAAATAAGCTAAAACAGCTTCCGAACCACCCGGCGCAATTGTTGACGAAATAAAAGAACTAATGAAAAGCCCCCAAATACTTGCTGTCATATCCTACATTTTTCTCAAACATAAAAAAGCCCCTATGACCCAGGGTCTTAGAGGCTCAAAATTATATATCAATACTTCGTTAAACCAGGAATGGCAATTCGCCATTCCAACTTATGAAATAACTTATCCCTAAGTTTTTCCAGAAGAAACCTTTTTGATCAAGCCATTAACAAATTGAAAGATATAGTTAACCACCTCTTTAAATAACTCAAAAATATAAGTCGCTATTTCTGCTGCTGTCATTCCTTTAAATTTTTTCGCTAAAAAAGGTGCAACCAGCAAGCCAATCGCTAAACCAACAACCATCATACCGGATATGAAAGAATCACTTGATGTTGGCGCTGCCTGCTTATTGGCAGTAGCTTTGGAGGTGGTAATTTTACTAGGTTTCGCATAGGATACTTTTTCTGGAACAGCTCCAGAATAATCATCTTGAACAACAAACTCCGTCACCCCAGGAATACTCGGCAAATCACCGCTCCCTTTTCCCACCTTCAGTTGGGCTTTCATGCCTTTTTCCATATGCTGAGCAAGATCACAATGTACCAAATAGGTTTTGTCACCCGGTGGTAAAATTAGTGTTCCCGAAACTTTTCCAGGCCCTGTTACTTCCAAATGGAACATACCTTTCGGGTACAAATATCCTGGTAACCCATGCATCATCCATTGATGTCTTACATGGTCTTCATTTATAAAATGAATCGTCAACTTAGTACAAGGCTCAAACTGATATTCCTGAACGTCAAAAGCAAATATTCTTCCAGGAAATTTTTTAGCATACTTATGCCCTGCATGCACTGTAATTTCCTTAGTTGCGGAAATTTTGTCACACCCCCCGGGTAAGGTATCCAGATTTTGACCCATCACCATGCCGCCGCCCATGTCCATCAAATGGCCACCGCCATGATCCATTAGCATGTTATCGTGGTCTTCGATTTCCTGAGCATGTATTACGCTGACGAATAGAAAAGAAGAAAGAACTAATAATAATCTTTTCATTTTAAGCCTCCCCTTTTTTAGAGGAAATCAGGGTCATAATTTTCTCCCGATTGATAACCAAAATATAAGCGAAAATGCCCAACATCAATCCCAATAGAAAATTTCTGAATGAATTGCCGCCACCTCCATTAGCTGCTTTTGATTGCTCTTCCTTCAAAGCTGCCGCCAAACTTTTTGGCCCTTTGGTCATCAATGGCACTGCTGGCGGAGGGTTTTTGAAACCAGTTGCATCAACCTCGCCTAAACTATTCCACTCATCTATATCCTGCCAAACAGGATATTTCCTCGCATGAAAAGCTTTAGTAAACAAAGGGAGAATATTTTCTCCAATCCCCATTGGCAGACCTTCTTCATTCAGATACTTTTTGTAAACAACTGCACTGACATTTCCTCCAGGATTCATACCATCTGTTGTAATTCCTTTTTCCCGATGGTCATGAAAAATCCATATGCCTTCACCATAACTGTGCAAGCCGTCATCAACGGTACTAAACATAAGATCATTCCGCTGTGCAGGCGCCAAATCATAAATATCGCGCATAATTTGTGCACTTGGATTATGCTCCACTCCATCGTAATGGGTAATTGTGCCTTTATGACCATGGGTATGAATAGCAAGTAATTCACCGGAGCTATTAAACATCCGCCATTTGATTTTCTTATCGGGCTCAGCAACAACAATTGACTCCCTAAGTGTATAAGGAAATGAGCGTCCATTTAAGACATGATAATCTTCAGTGGAATCAGTCATGTCATACCGACGATTCATATCTCTTGCTATTAGACGAGGGTCATTATATTTCTGGATAATATTGTGCAGCTCCTTATCCATCGCATGATAATGAAGATCATATTCACTATCATAGTCTTCCAAAACCGCTTTGGATGGATGGCGAACTTGCCCCCCGCCGACATTGAAAGTCTGCACCCAGTTATTAGGCCGATTTTCTTCTACAATAAACATGCCTACCAAACCCATTGCCAAATGCACATGAGTTTGAACATGGCAGTGATAGACAAAAGTACCTGGCTGCCTGGGACGTATTTCATAGGTTTTACTCTGTCCCGGCAAAACAAATTTATCACTGGTTTGCGGCACGCCATCGTTACCTTCGCCAGAACTATCCACCCACGGATGGTCAACACCATGCAAATGGATAGTATGAGGAAAATAATGGGTGTTTTCCAAAACTATCCAGACAACATCGCCCTGTTCAACCCTTATCGGAGGAGAAGGCATTCGTAAAAGAGGATTGGCTTCTAGGCCCACAAAACTTCTGGTTGCCATACCTCTTGATTTTGGCGCAAACACCCACATTCCGGGCTCAACTCCAGGAGCGATGTCAAAAGTAGGCACTACCCCATTAAAATCAGGCGAATGGCCATTTAATTCAGTAACTTCAAGCCTGATGATGATATGATCAGGGTCTCCATCACCATCCATATCATTGGTTTTAGTGATTGCATCCGCTGCAAAATAGGTATCCATCAAAGTATCCATGGAAACATTATTGGTGCCCTTTACCTCAATGGCAACTTGCGCTGGATTATCGGGGTGGCACCTCGGTGACTCCTGAATGTCAACACCTTCGATTTTCGACGCTTGACGCCACTCAGCATTACCTTTTGGGCAAACAGCTTCTGGTTTATCAGGTTCTATTTTGACCGTTTTTGGCAAATTTACAGCTGCTGATACCGTTGATGACATCAGCGCCACAAATCCACTAAACAGTACTAACAGCGGATATTTCTGCATTTTATTTACCTATACTAAATTAAGTATTCTTGCAGGATTGAAATAAAGATTAGCTTTTCATCTTGCCAATAATCTCATCAACTTTTTCTTTAAAGCCTGCATGTGAAAGATAGAGAACGTACAAGCCTGCTAACACAAAAAACGCATAAAGCAATAATTCATTAGTAGAAGTCGGCTTGCCTTTTCCAGCCACAAACCCCATATGCGCATCCAATCTTTCTCCATTCTCAGGAACCAAAGTAATATGGATTAGATACTGCCCAGGCTCAGGCACACCATTAGGCAAAGACAAAACTACAGTCCCAGATTTGTGCTTTTTCTTTTCCATGAAAAATACTCGTTTGCCTTCCGGCTCTTTGGTTACTTCAAACTCTACCTCAGCGTCACGATAGCGCATATCCTGATAATCAAAAACCAACTGGGTTAGGGTATTAGTGTCGGGAAGAACCCCACAAAACTCTTCAGCCGGATAAGCTTTAGGCTGATAAGCAGTGTAATGAATCCAGTGATCAGGTTCTAGTTCAAATTTACATTGATCTGTATCTGTCCCCTTAGCTCCCCCGTGCGCCAAAACCGAAGCTGAAAAAATTAGCGCAAATAAGCCAATAATGCCATTTGTTAATATTTGTTTTAAGTTCATAATTCACCTTCCTGTTAGATAATCTGTTTCTTTTTGTTGTATGGTCGCGTGACTTGCTCTGAAAATCTCCCTATAAAATTCAAGCCATTTGACAGCGCAGGATGCTACCACATTCCCACACTATAATAAAGGAAGTTTAGATTCCTTGGCAAACTTCCATTCCGATTATACATAAGCATATTATTAATGTCTAATTCATGAATTTCTTAATTGCTTACTCGCTTTTTGTTGCGTAAACTTCCCTCATAATTTTATTTTGGAGTATGTGCAAATGTCGTCCCTTCGCAAATATGCCGCCTGGAAATCTCTGGAAAAACATTACCAGGAAATCAAAGACCTCCACATGCGCGATGCTTTTGCTTCTGATCCGGAGAGATTCAAAAAGTTCTCCACCCAGCTTGATGACATACTCTTTGATTACTCAAAAAACAGAATTGATAAGGACACCCTGCCTTTACTGATTACTCTCGCAAATGAAACTGGGTTGAAGGCAAAAACTGAAGCCATGTTTAATGGTGAAAAAATTAATGTCACTGAAAACCGGGCGGTTTTACATATCGCGTTAAGAAATAAGAGTAATCACCCTATTTATGTTGACGGACAGGATGTCATGCCGGGAATTAATCGTGTTCTGTCAAAAATGCGCGCCTTTTGCAATAGTGTTCATTCCGGTGAATGGCGGGGCTATTCCGGAAAAAAAATCACCGATGTTGTTAATATCGGTATTGGCGGTTCTGATTTGGGCCCTAAAATGGTCTCTACCGCCTTGACTCCCTATGCAAAACTTGGAATCAAAGTCCATTTCATTTCAAATGTTGATCAAACAGATCTGGTCCAGATTTTAAGCCCATTATCTCCAGAAACCACTTTATTTTTAGTGGCATCAAAAACCTTCACTACCCAGGAAACCATGATCAATGCCCATTCGGCACGAAAATGGCTGTTGGACAAAGCTAAACATGAAACGGCAATTGCTAAGCATTTTGCCGCTATTTCCACCAACACCAAATTGGTGACTGAATTTGGCATCAACCAAGAAAACATGTTTGAATTTTGGGATTGGGTAGGGGGCCGCTTTTCAGTCTGGTCTGCCATCGGCTTGTCAGTTGCGCTTTATGTCGGCATGGATCATTTTGAAGCTTTATTGGCTGGCGCTCACAAAGCGGACTTGCATTTTCGCAACACTCCTTACCAACAAAACATTCCTGTCATTATGGCCTTGCTGGGGATTTGGTATAATAATTTCTTCAAAGCCAGCTCTCATGCGTTACTACCCTATAATCAATCTTTATTGCATTTTTCGGATTACTTTCAGCAAGGCGACATGGAAAGTAACGGAAAAAGTGTCGATCTTAATGGAAATCCTGTTGATTATGAAACTGGCCCCATTATTTGGGGGCAACCTGGCACAAATGGACAACATGCATTTTTCCAGCTTATCCACCAGGGCACAAAATTGATCCCTTGTGATTTTCATGCCCCCGCCATCAGCCGTTACAACTTGGCAGAACATCACAACATTCTACTGTCAAACTATCTTGCCCAACCCGAGGCGTTAATGAAAGGAAAAACGGCTGAAGAGGTTAAACAGGAACTTCCAGAAAAACATAGAAATAATAAATTCCTTGTCGCTTCCAAAACTTTTGTCGGGAATAAACCCACCAATTCCTTTCTGTTTAAAAAATTAACACCTGAAACACTTGGCACTCTGATTGCATTTTACGAACATAAAATTTTTGTCCAGGGCGCCATCTGGAATATTAATTCATTTGACCAAATGGGTGTTGAATTAGGGAAAAAACTAGCCAAAGTGATCTTGCCTGAACTTTTGACAGATGAAATCATCACAAGCCATGACAGCTCGACCAATGGTTTAATAAATTACTTTAAACAAATAAGAAAATAATTCCATGCCGCTATATTCAGGAAACAATATTCGGCTACAAAATCTTTTACATTGCTTTAAGCGATTTTAAAATAGTTTCCACTAAAGAAAGGTAATGGAAAGGCCTGCTTACTTAATTCTGGCAATAAAATCTACCGTTTTTCTGCTTTTTTTTATATCCATTACTACGTGGCTAAGTTCTTGTGAACAAGGCCTTACCCAACTTGAAAGAATCCGAAAATCAGGCATTCTAAAAATAGCCACCCGGGTTGACCCAACCACGTACTACCATGGACCTAATGGGCCAATTGGAATTGAATACGATTTAGTCCAATTGTTTGCAAAACATTTGGGGGTAACTGTCCAGTTTTCGACAATTGATAACTTTAGCGAAATTCTTGAACAAATCGAGGCCGGCAAAACCGATATCGCTGCCGCTGGACTTACCATCACAAAAAACCGCCAAAAACGAATACGTTTCGGTCCAGGATACCAAAAAATTACTGAGCAGATCATTTATCGTTCCGGCACCAAACGTCCCAAAAAACCAGAGCATTTAAAGTATGGGCTATTAGAGGTTGTCAATAACACCAGTCATATTGAGTCCTTGAAAAAACTGAAACAAACAGTTCCTGAATTAACATGGGAAATCAATAACAACCTCAACACCAGTGGCCTGGTATATTTAGTCGACCAAGGACTGATTGACTATACCGTTGCCGACTCAAATCAGTTTGCATTAATACGCCGATTCTATCCTAAACTATATTCTACTTTTAGCATCTCAAAACCCAGATACTTAGCCTGGGCTCTAAACCGTTCCAACGATGACAGCCTATACAACGAAGTTACTGCCTTTTTCAAAAAGATCAAAATGAACAATACACTTGATCAATTGATTGAACGGCATTACGGCTATGTTGCAAGCTTAAATTATGTCGATTTATGTAAGTTTAGGAAACATGTAAAAAGCCGTCTCCCGGCCTTCCAAAATATCTATGAGAAAGCAGGAAAAAAACATAAACTGGATTGGCGTTTCATTGCAGCCATTAGCTATCAAGAATCCCATTGGCGAAACAAGGCAATTTCCTCAACAGGGGTCAAGGGTTTAATGATGCTAACCCGAAATACTGCAAAACAATTAAAAATCAAGGACCGCACCAACCCATATGATAGTATCTTCGGCGGCACCAAATATTTCCAAATGTTGCATAAAAAAATTCCTGAACGCATTACCGAGCCTGACAGAACTTGGATGGCTTTAGCAGCATATAACATAGGATTTGGCCATCTCGAAGATGCTCGCATTGTCACTTTAAAACTCGGCAAGAATCCTGACTTATGGTTAAACGTCAAAAAATCTCTGCCATTACTGACAAAAAAAAAGTGGTATAAACAAACCAAACACGGCTATGCCAGAGGCAATGAACCGGTAAAATACGTTGAAAATATTCGCAGCTACTATGACTTACTGATTTGGCTGACTGAGGATGATCAAATAGAAAACCGGGTCATATCCGCATATTATCCAAAAAATACTGCATTAACCATTAAGGCAAACGCCCTATAAAAACACGACATCAGACGCAAAGCACATCTTCTAAAGGCCTGTATTGTCGATTCAGGTCTAATGCCTCTGCTACTTTAGGATGAGTAATATAACCGGCATGGACATTTACTGCTTTTGCAGAATTCCTGAAGTTTTTAAAATAATCTAAGCCATCTCTTGCTAAATTCAACAGATAAGGCATTGTTGCCTCAGTTAAAGCAATTGTTGAAGTTCTTGGATAGGCTCCAGGCATGTTGGTGACGCAATAGTGAATCACCCCAAACTCGATAAATATTGGATGAGCATGCGTTGTTGGTCGCGAAGTTTCGATACATCCACCCTGATCTATACTGACATCAACAACCACAGAACCAGGAATCATATTTTTAATCATCTCCCTGGTAACAACATAAGGCGCTTTTGCCCCTCTCGAAAGAACAGCGCCTACAACCAAGTCTGCATCACTGGTATGACATGCAATATTGTCAGGATCTGAGAGAACAAAATGACTTCCTGGCAATTCGTTTTCTATTATTTTCCTGCCTTTCTCTTCACTCAATCCCGCAAGATAAACTTCTGCCCCCATACTCGAAGCGACGTGAGCCGCATGACGACCAACTACGCCATCGCCAATAACCAGAACTTTACCGTATTTTTTATCCATTACAGTGCCAAGCTGCATTCCCTTGCCATGATTAAAACTGGCCAAATAGTAGCTACCCATTAAGGTCGCCATATTTCCTGCAACCGCACTCATTGGCGCTAAAATAGGTAAGTACCCCTGCTCGTCCTCCAGAGTTTCGTAAGCAATCGCGGTGACTTTATTTTTCAATAAAACCCGGGTTAGTTTGGGATCAACACCCGCTAAATGAAAAAAAGTAAAAACCATTTGCCGGTTCAGATATTGATATTCGACCGGCAGCGGCTCTTTGACTTTAACTACCAGCTCAACTTGCCAGGCTTTTGCAGTATCTACAACTTGTGCTCCAGCCTGTAAATATTCCTCATTAGAAAAGCCAGACCCTTCGCCAGCCTTGGCTTCAACTAAAACCTTATGCCCATCTTGACATAGGCATCTGACACCATCGGGTGTTACTGAAACCCGATTTTCCATTGCTTTGATTTCCTTAATAATTCCTATTTTCATGACATGAAGTTAATGCCTCAAGGCCCAGGCTTTTTGAGAAGCACCCAGCAAACCTACTTCGGGATTCAAGCAGACCCTCACGGACATTTTTTGCAAAATCTGAAAATAACGACCTTTGGCTAAAAAACCTTCAATAAAACAGCCTTTTTGTAACAAAGGAAGAATCTTGGGCGCAATCCCGCCTGCTAAATATACCCCTCCATAGGGAAGGCACTTTAAAGCCAAATTGCCTGCTTCATTACCATAGATTCGGCAAAATATTTCCAAAGCCTGCCGACATAGCTGATCAAGACCAGAAACACCCGCTTCACCAATCACTGAGGGAGCGTCATTGGTCATTTTCAATGCATTCTCAATCTCAGCGGAAGGTTTAACCCCTGATTGCTTTAAAAACTGGTAAATATTATGTAAACCATCACCGGACACCAAACGTTCATAGCTAACATGGCCAGGAAATTCTTTCCACAAAAAGCTCAATAACTCGATTTCCTGCTCATTGGTAGGCGCAAAATCAGTGTGCCCGCCTTCAGTGGCAATCGGATGATGTGTTTTTCCATCCCAGCACATTATTGCTTCACCTAATCCTGTTCCTGCTGCAAGTACAGCAATATGGCCCTGGGTTTGCTCTGAATCAGGGTTTAACTCGAAAAATGCATTATCGGACAAACTCAATACACCCCAAGCCGCAGCTTCTAGGTCGTTTATCAGACAAACATAGGGAGTCTTTAAAATCTTGCTTAGCTCTTGCTGCTTGACCGTCCAGCCAAGATTGGTCAAATAACAATCTCCATTCACAACGGGCCCAGCAACTCCGAGACATGCAGAACTGATAACTGGATAGGATGCTTGCTCAAGAAATTCGGCTAGTGTCTGATCAAAAGAGCGGTACTTAGCACAAATGTAAGTTTGTTTATTTACACATCTTGCTGCTCCAGACTCCTGATGATAAAGCGCCAGTACTGTTTTAGTTCCACCAACATCACCAGCAAGGATCATCAATAGTCCTCATAATGATTGTAAACTGAAAACTTGCCGCTTTTATCAAAAGCCACCACGTCAAAAGGATCTTTTCTTCCCCCCATTTCCATTCCAGGAGTACCTGCTGGCATAGCAGGAACAGAAATACCAACAATTTTAGGACGTTTGGCTAACAAAGTAATTATATCTGCCGCAGGCACATGTCCTTCGATAACATAACCATTTACAATTGCCGTATGACAGGATTGCATTGCTGCAGGGACTCCATATTTCTGCTTCATAGCATTAACATCATCAGTGACAATATCCTTAACATTAAACTGGTGCTTTTTTAAATGCTCGATCCATTTATGACAACATCCGCATGTTGGACTACGATAAACCACAATTTCCGTTGGCACAGCCAACTGTACTTCAGATTTATCCCAAATGCTTTCAGCCTTGATTTGCAAAGAAAATATCAGGATTAAAAACAACGACAGAAAATTTTTCAAATTCATAAGAACACCTATGATTAGTGATTAATATTGTCATATTAAGCGCAATTACAATACCAGACAAGTGATACCCATTCCATGGCCAGGGCAATCGGGTTTAAAACCAGTTGAAATTATAATTTAGATGAGGTATTAAAGCTATCATTTTGATTTTATAATGGCAGAGCAACCCATAGCCTCAATTATTCACCATTTTTCAAGTATTGAAGACCCAAGAAGAAACAGACTCAAAAAACATCAACTC
>JALXCS010000394.1 GCA_026990815.1 Methylomonas sp.
ATTGGCTATTTCCTTTTTGATGATGATAAAAAACTTTGCTATCTTAGCTTTTTTCTTAGCCATTGGTTTTTCAGCTCAGGCAGAAAGAATCAAGGATATTGCCAGTATTTATGGTGTTCGCTCTAATCAACTGGTGGGTTATGGTTTGGTTGTCGGCCTGAATAAAACCGGTGACAAAACCAAGTTTACCGGGCAATCGCTACGCTCAATGATGGCGAGATTAGGGATTAATTTGCCGCCTGGAATTGATCCAAAATCAAAAAATATTGCTGCTGTGGCGGTTCACGCTGATTTACCCCCATTTGCAAAACCAGGTCAAACTATTGATGTTACTGTTTCATCAATTGGTGATGCAAAAAGTCTGCGCGGTGGTTCGTTGTTGATGACGCCTTTGAAGGGTGCAGATGGGCAAATTTATGCGATTGCTCAAGGAAACCTGGTAGTTGGTGGTTTAAGTGCATCAGGAGCAGATGGTTCCAGTTTGACTGTCAATAATCCTTCCGTTGGCCGCGTTGCCGGTGGTGCGTCGGTAGAACGAAGTGTACCGTCGCCATTCGCTCAATATAATGAATTGATTTTTAATTTGCACAGTCCGGATTTTACAACTGCCAATCGTATGGCCGAGGCGATTAATCGAATTTTGGGGGCAAATGCTGCCAATGCAATTGATGCAACTTCGGTTAGAGTTGGGGCTCCTCGTGATGTTTCCCAGCGTGTTACTTTTGTGTCAATGATTGAAAACATCAAGGTTTCGCCTGATGATGCGCCAGCAAGAATCATAGTCAACTCCAGAACCGGAACAGTTGTCATTAATAATAAGGTCAGAGTACAACCAGTGGCTGTGTCACATGGTAGTTTGACAGTAACGATTTCTGAAAATCCGCAGGTCAGTCAACCTAATGCACTGGCGGATGGTTCAACTGTGGTCACACCTCAATCTGACATTAAGGTTGAAGAAGAAAAACCCCATATGTTTGTCTTTAATCCGGGCGTCGATCTTAATGAAATTGTTGATGCGGTAAATCGTGTCGGAGCTGCGCCCAGTGATCTGGTTGCCATTCTGGAAGCTTTAAAAGCGGCCGGGGCGCTACGTGCAGAACTTATCATTATTTAATGGGAAAGAATAATGATGAATATTAATCACGCCGATGTTTATACTGATTTTAACGGTTTGGCGAAATTAAAAACTGAGGCGCAAAAGGATTCTCAGGTGGCTTTAAAAGAAGTCGCCAAACAATTTGAATCTATTTTCATCAATCTGGCTTTAAAAAGTATGCGTGATGCGAAATTGTCCGATGGCATTCTGGATAGTGACCAAAGCAAATTTTTTCAAGAAATGTACGATCAGCAGCTATCTGTTCATCTTTCAGGAGATCCGGGGATTGGGTTGGCTGATTTAATTGTTAGACAATTGAGTAAAGATAAACCACAAGAAAATCTGCAAGGAATGGATTTAAATGCTTATCGCAGCAATCCTGTTGAGGCATCTAGCAGGAAAACTGAAAAAGCAAAGCCTCTCACAGAATTAAAGTCTGATGTAAATATGCCGATTAATTCTGAGGAACAATTTGTCGATCGACTTTGGCCTTATGCCAGACAAGCGGCCGGCGAACTTGGTGTGGAACCTAAAGTCTTATTGGCTCAGGCGGCTTTAGAAACAGGCTGGGGTCGATTTGTTATTAATAATACAGAAGGTCAGAGCAGTTTTAATCTATTTAATATCAAAGCTGATAAATCCTGGCATGGGGATAAAACTATCGAAACAACACTGGAATTTGATCAGGGAGTAGCAAAAAAAGTGCAGGCTGGATTCAGGGTTTATGATTCATATCAACAAAGTTTTCAGGACTATGTTCAGTTTATTAAGAGTAATCCACGCTACAGTGTGGCATTACAGCAAGCGGGCAATTCTGAATCCTACGTTAAAGCATTACAGCAGGCTGGTTATGCTACAGATCCAGATTATGCAGAAAAAATTATGCAGATTTACCATGATGAGAGCTTGCTCAGGTATCAGCCAACAGAAGTGCTTGCAAGCCAGGCTATTGGGGAATAAAACATGACAATGGGAATATTAGGAACAGCGGTCTCCGGTTTAAAAGCCTTTCAGCGTTCTCTGGAAACAACAAGTCAAAATATTTCCAATGTCAATACCGAAGGTTATAGTCGTCAACGGGTGGAACTGGCAACCAAACCTTCCCAGTACACAGGGGCTGGTTATGTGGGGAATGGGGTTAATGTTGCAAATATTACCCGAAGTTACGATCAGTTTGTCACTAATCAAGTGCGCTCCAGTCTGGCAACATTTGGTGAAATGGATGAATTCCACAAGCTGGCTTCGCAAGTTGATAATATTTTGGCCGATGAAACCACAGGAATGGCGCCTGCTTTAAAATCATTTTTTAATGCAGCCAATGATGTTGCCAGTGACCCATCATCGGTTCCTGCTCGCCAAGTGTTGATTTCTGAAGCAAATCTGGTTAGTGAACAATTCAAAAGTATAAATGCCAGATTTTCAGAAATCAGAGCTGGTGTCAATAAAAGTCTGGCGTTAACTGTCAAGGATATTAATACCTTAGCAACAGGCGTAGCTGATTTGAATAAGCGTATAGTTGCCGATATTGGCCGTACCTCCGGGAAGCAGTTACCCAATGATTTGATGGATGAGCGGGATGTGTTGATTGCCAAGGTGGCGGAAAAGGTCGATGTGTCCATTGTTCCTCAATCTGACGGTTCGCTAAGTGTTTTTATTGGTAAAGGACAGCCTTTGGTGTTATCTGATACCACCACGACCTTATCCTTGGCTGGTTCTGAAAAAGACCCAGCGTATTTGAATATTTTTATTGATGGTCAAAATGCCAGCCGGGAAATTACTGGCGGCGAATTAAAAGGAATGCTTAGATTTCGTGATGAGGTTCTGGATCCTGCGCAACGACAATTGGGCTTGGTAGCGACTGGTTTGGGGGTTGAATTTAATACCATACAC
>JALXCS010000395.1 GCA_026990815.1 Methylomonas sp.
TTCGGAGTTGAATTCGCGCAAAAAATTAGTGAATGACACCGCGGTTTTTCAAAAGTCGCAGGATTGTATTGACGGATTCTTCCAGAGTCAGGAGATGCGTTTCAATAGTCAATTCTGGTTTTACCGGTTCTTCGTATGAGGAATCAATCCCAGTGAAGGATACAATTTCTCCAGCTCTTGCTCTTTTGTACAAACCCTTGGTATCGCGTGACTCGCATACTTCTATCGGGCATTTGCAATAAACCTCTAAAAAGTCACCATGAGGAACAAGTTTTCTTGCCGCACTTCTGTCATTTTGAAAAGGCGAAATAAAAGCAGTCAAAACAATTATTCCAGCCTCGGTCATTAATTTAGCTAACTCCCCTATTCGCCTGATATTTTCAGCTCTGTCTTTATCGCTAAATCCGAGGTCACTACATAATCCATGACGAACATTATCGCCGTCAAGAACAAACGTAGAAGCGCCTGATTTGTACAACTCAGATTCAACAGCATGAGCTAAAGTTGACTTCCCAGCCCCTGATAGCCCTGTGAACCATAAAATAGCACTTTTATGTCCATGCTGAGTTTCTCTATCTGATCTGGAAATATTGGCTTTATGCCATACGATATTAGTGCTTTTTTGATTTGTCATTGGTTGCTACAAAGCATCTGGTTATTTGATTTATACTTTTGCACCTTCAAGAATACCCCATTTATAGTACGCCATTTTTTGAGAACCGATTCGTTGCAAAGTATTCCAATAGTCCGCTATTTCTGTACCTTTTCGCCTAGCCCTTCACAAAAACTGGCAACTCTAAACGGCGCATTTTCAAACGTTAAAGGTAAAATAAGTACCCGTTGTTCTCAATTTCAAAAGGCGTAGCCCCAGCGAACAGATAATGTTCCATCACGTTCCAATTGGTAACCATTATAGTCATGAATGACAGGCTGAAGCCATTCAATACTTAAACTATGTCCTGAAAACTCACCTGAAGGAACCATCAAGTTGACACCCAACCCAATATCCCAAAATTTACCGCCGTAATTTTGAGTATTTTCAAGTGGAGTTGGTTCAGGTTCAACCGGTGGGTCTTCAGGCGGAATTATTCGATTGAATTGACCTTTGACTTTACCTTGAACTTTATAAACATTGCGTATAGAAAATGAAAGCCAGTCCAGTGGCTGATAACCTGCCCAAATTGAGCCTTGCACCTCATCACCAAGCGCATAACCCAACTTATTTCTATCCTGCATTCGTTTGATTCCTCGCACTTGAGCACCCCAAGACCATTCGCCCACTTTCCCCAAATAAGTTAAGCTGGGAACAAAATCCCAAGTACCGCTTCCCCGCTGCATGCCGTAACTCTGCAATTCACTTGTAACGGATTCAGTATCATCAAATGTTGCTTCAATACTACCTGTTGGCGCGCTAAATCCCAAGCCCAAATGTAAATGATGATGCTCAGTTTCAAACAACTTTACCATTGCAACCATTAGTGTGTCACCCAAGCCTGCAGAGACATGTCCACCGCCGTCTTCTCCATCATTAGGTAAAGGATCCATCTTCATATCCATATTAACGATTTGTGGCATTACCATAAGATTCAACCAATCAGTAGGTGCATACATCAAATTAAACATATGCATATGCATGGTCATTTCCCGGGGTTTAAATGTACATTGAACAGCCCCACAAGCTTTACTGATAAGTTCAGGATCACTGATATTGTCCTGGGTTCCATGCTGCATCCCATTAGACCAATCACCATACATATAATGGTAACCCACCATCATATCACCGGCCTTGCTCAACATATGACTAAACATAACACCGGCAGGTGCATGGCCAAAATGATGAACGTGACTTTTGTGTTGAGTATGTTCCCCCGGAGTTCCTCCAAGGCTTGATAAATTTACCTGCAATGAAGCGCTAGCCAAATATGAATCAATATCAGCATAATCATCCAGACCACCTCCGCCCAGTTTAAGAGAACCTCGATGCCGGAAGTATTCAAAACCAATATTAAAACGGACCCCTTTTGCAAACTGTTTAATGATGGAGATACCACCGCTTAATTTGCCAAAACCTGATAAACGATAATCGCTAGAATAATGACCATCTGTTCTGGGCGCCAAAAAAAACGGTGCAAAAAAATCTGCTGCACTTTGTGAGTAATATCTAACCATTGGAACCACAGTAATTCCATAGGGGAAATTCTGATACCAGGAAAATTCAAAAGTATGAGAACTTATATCCCAACTATCCGTATAATAACGATAATCAAAATGCACTGCTGCATCTATCATGGGAATGAACTGATTAATTCCTGCCGATATAGTCCATTGATGACGCTCATCAGGCCTTACTTCACGAAATAATTCTGGACCAACCACATCTAGATCAGTTGCATTGGAAAAACCAATTGGACTATCCTGACCATTCTGCAAAACCTCTAAATACTCATCTGCTGTAATTTCTCCCCTTATATAAACAAACTTGTAAGGATTTGAAAGATATCCTGTTTGATTTGTATAGCGACCATTTACATGAAATAAAGTATTTTTACCTAAAACCTGGGATATACCTAAATCAAATGAGTGAAAAGTACTCTCAGCCTTAAAAATTTCAACAACTTCATCACCCCCCCCATGATGGCCTCCTGCACTACCTGTAACACGGGTAATCTCATTGGACGTTAAGCTATAACCGGCAGTTAAAGTAGTCAGTTTATTATTGAGGTCAAGGCTCACACTAATCGAACCAAAATTTGATTCAAAATCTGGCTCAATGGACATGCCTCCCGAAAGACCAACAGTCAGATCCTTATAGTAGAAATTAGCCCCAAAAACAGGCATATCTCTGTTTTCTCTTGGCTGAATCTGAAAAATCATTTCAGGTTTATAATTTATAATCGGGCGGTTGATAACCGCATTAATCGCGCTGACTGCTTTTTGCTTTGGTGTTCCCGTGGATTGAGCAAAAGCTGCAATTGCATCTGGGTG
>JALXCS010000396.1 GCA_026990815.1 Methylomonas sp.
CGCTTCTTTAGCAATTCGCTCTAAGATTGAATCATCTATTTCAGCTTGATTTGCTATTGGCAATAATCCGCTTTTTGTAACTCTCTCATCATTCTCCGGATCAGCCATCCAACCATCCGATAGCTTAATTTGATTAGATAACTCATAACCCCGATCACTAGAATCCTCAAAATAAAAGCTCAGAGCCAAACTCCCCTTTTCCCCGGTATAAGTAGACAAAGAAAGAACACCTTCACGCAGCTGAAACTTTTTGTACAACACTCCATCATCCCAAACACATTCCATACTTCGCCCGTTATCATAGTCACTCGCATCCACCTCCTGCAACTGACTATCCAACAAAGATAATGCTTCCCCCCACGTTTTTTCCCATGCTTGATACAGTAACTCCCAATAATCAACTTGGACCTTCATAGCTGCCAACCTAGCGGCATTCTGTGCATGTATTTCTTCCCAAGTCATTCCCGAGGTATATGCCGCACGTTTGGCACTCTTCCAATTATTGTTAACAGAAATCATATCCTGCACTGCATGAGCATTTACATCTGAAGCAAAATAAAATTGTAAAGCATCCGAAATCTTTAATATATTACTCATAATTTATCCCATATCACTTTTCTTAACAATGTAAAATAATTATTATTCTGCTCATCTGGATCTAACAAACATTCCCAGCGCGTTAATAATGTACGCCAAGTGAGCGAACACCAATCTTTGTTACGACGACTAGCGTGCCCATCAGGTGTGAGCAACACCAATATCCAATAACCTCCTTTTGACAATCTAAGCACCTCTTTTTTATAGGCGGGAAGCTGCCCTGAAGTAACTTGGTGGTTAAACTTGGCTTCAATTGCTACAACAAAACTAACGCCACCGGGTAATTCCCAATAAAAGAACAGATCAATACGCTTCCCATTTCTTAACACTTTTTCCGCCACCACATTCAAGCTAACAGCAGAATCTATTTCTTTGATAGCGGCAAAAAAACCAGCATGATTACCTAAGCCATATAACAATGCATGAAGAAATGATTGAGTTCTTTTTTTGGAAACTCGAAGATCGCCATTTGCATTTAAGAAATGACAAATTGCTTTAATCAATTGGGGTTCCGTTGGAGAAAAGCCTAAAGGCTGATAGGGAATACCTAGCACATGATTTTCTCTTAAACAACCAAAATAACTACTAATGGAATTGACATCAATTTTCAAGTTATATAATGAACGCACTATATACCTAGCAAGTAATCGTTCATGTTTTTGTAATTGTAATGATGCAGACAAGAGCATCTTACTTGATATAGTATATTTTGATCGATGGGATACCACTGCCAATTGATGAACAACCTCATCACTACTTGCATGCGATATATGATCTTCTATATACGACATTATCATATTAACATATTACTAAAATGCGCACTCCCGGAAAAACCAAGGGGTTAGTTTATTAAACCACTAGAAACGACAGTTCCGGCCCACCCAAAGGCACCTATTATCGCAGCAACCCCATCTACCCCTGTCAATCATCTTCTTTCTCCCGTATCGTTTGCTTGCGCAATCATGGCTTGGAGTGTTCCGATGGGCTCCAGTATCTGTCACACTTCTATTTCGTACCCGGCAGAGCCAGAGAGCTCTCGCCATAATAATCTCAAGTACAGCCTAAAAAATTTCAATGCCTTAGGTTTTAATATGAAAATACATTAGGAAAAACCCTAGCATCAACGATAAAATACCTAATTTTTTCAATAATCTGGGATATTGGGTTGCCCACCCTCCTTGAAAGTTAATATATTAGAACTATACAGTTACCGTCAATACCCCAACTCCCTTTTCAACCAAGCCGGCGCAACCACCCTGACACCTGAACCAAACCCCAGCAACCACCAGCGCAGCTGTTGGGTGTTGTTGACGGTGGCGCTTACCTGCAAGCGCCCGTCCCGTTTTCTTATGATCTTTTGATCTTTGCTCAACGGCGTCTCGAACAGATGCATACCTGCTTCATGTAAAAATACAGCCGTCAGCCGGAATGGCTTGCCATCGCCCACCACATATTCAAATGCGCCCGAAGCAATATATTCATCCAGATTGAAATCCCCGGGTATCTCAAAGCCTTCATCCAAAGGTTCGCATTTTCTGAACCGATGAAGGGCATACTGCAACGGATCGTCATAGTTCCAGACCGCGCCGACCAGATAGATGACACTGTCACGATAAACGATGCCATAAGGCTTGAAGTCATATTCTGCTTCGGCTTTGCCCCTCGGTTTATACCAGCCCTTGAAGCGTTTCTGATGAAGCAAAGCGTCATAGATGACCCGCAATACTTCCGGATCCACCACCGCCGGAATCAAAGGCTGGGTTCTGGGAACCACAGCTACTTTGGAAGCCCAGTTTCGGTATCCTTGTTCATCGATGCTTTCCAGCACCTTGTCCGATGCATCGAGATAAGGGCGGACACGATCCATGACCGACGGCGGCCTCAAACTGCCAAGAAATGATTCCGCCAGTTTGAAGGTCAGCGCCATGGGGGGGTCAATGGCCGGAAAGTCTTGAACTGCGGTATTGCTTTTCCAGAACCAGCCCGCCACATCCCGGTTGCCATCAGACTGCAAACCGGGAAAGACCTTGGAAAGCTTGTTCAAGTCCCGCTGAATACTGCGCTGAGAAATATTGAAGCCTTCCTGTTCGAGCAGTTGCCGCAATGAGCGGGTATCAATTTTTCTCGGCTCTCGCGGCACGGACTTGAGCATGGCCCATTGCCGCAGAATGGTATTCGACATTTTCTCTCCCCTTTTTCCAATGCGACAGTATTTGTCGCCATCTCTGCCTGAGCATCTTATTTCAGTTGCCTGGAACAAGTAAAGTATCGATGTGATTACACAGTGTTCGAGGGCTTCAGGCATGTATCATCGTAGAAAAAAGCGAAACGGGGGCGTATGGAAACACCCTTATGACAACCTGGTAGGCTTGTGGTGTAC
>JALXCS010000397.1 GCA_026990815.1 Methylomonas sp.
CTATAAAAGTCGTTCCGTAAAATAATAAAAATCCGCGAATTCATATCATAAGTGCAATTCCCAGTTAAATTTAAAAGTGGTTATAATTGATTTACAGATCATTAAACCCTTACCAAGGAATCGCAACATGAAACATTACCAGCACTTGAACAAAGAAGAAAGGTTTTATATTTGGAATGCCCTAAGAACAGGGTGTAATCAGAAAGAAGTTGCCAACACATTGGGTCGAAATCCATCAACGATTTGTAGAGAAATAAAACGCAATCGGTATGGTAATTCCAAAATGTATACCTATCATTGGGCGCTACAAATAGTTAGAACAAGAAAATGGCTTAAAGCACAAAAAAAACATCGCAAACTTAATTCGACGATAACAAATATGATAGAGCAATTAGTTCAACTTTATCTGAGTCCTGAGCAGATCAGTGGATATCTTAAATTACACCATGATTGTCAATGGCCAATAAAATTGACCCCCTAGTGGACAATAATTTTGACCCCCTAAAGATCAAAGATTGTGCATTATAATTTCTGTTTCAGTCGATAACTTTCTCCTCCCAGCATGAAGATTTTTGAATGATGGATTAACCGGTCAATGATTGGCACGGCGACATTCTCATCCACAAAGAACTCACCCCATGCTGTAAAGTCTTTGTTGGTGGTTAATATGATTGACCTGTATTCGTAAAGTGCATTGATTAGCTGGAACAGATTGTAATTTCCCTGTTTATTCATTGGCAGGTAACCCAGTTCATCAATGATCACCAGATCATATTTACACAGGGTGTTGATCTTTTTCTTGAGCTCACCTTTAAGTTCTGCGATTTCCAGACTTTCAGTCAACGATAATGCGGTAGTAAATAATACTTTATAACCCGCATCAATGGCTTTGCTGCCAATGCCGATTGATAAATGCGTTTTACCCACACCGGGTGGTCCGATAAAGATCAGGTTGCTACGGTTATCAATAAAATCAAAATCCAGTAATTGATTGACCTGTCGTTTGTTGATGGTGGTCTGGTGTCGATAATCAAAAGCTTCCAGATGCTTTTCCATTGGAAAGCCCGCCTTGCGTCTATTCATGGCAATACGCTTGCTGTTGCGCTGTTTTACTTCATGTCCCAGCAGAGCCTCGGTATACTGCAGGTAAGACATTTCATTAGCTTCTGCCTGTTGCAGTAGTTCCGGTAATTCTTGCACCAGTGAGGCCAGTTTTAAGTGACGGCATTGTTGGCTGACTTGTTCAAAGCTGTTCATGTGTTGCCTCCTGTGTACGGATAGCAGCAAAGCACTGCAATGCACCGGTTGATACGAGCTCCTCTTTCTCTGGCTTTAACCGGGCAGGAGCGTCAGTATAAGCCTGTAAGTAATCTCTTAGCATGGTTGCTGTCAATCGTGGACGCTGGCAAAGCTTATCCAGTAATGAGGGTTCTATGGGTTGATATGTCTTGAGCAAATCGTTAACAGCGGCCAACTGATCCTTATAGATTTTTGGCGAGCTGGTTTTGACTAATTGACACAACGTCTCAGCAGTGGTTGTTCCGATCTGTAATTGAAGCGTCCTTTCCAGCTTTTCAATGCGCACAGCCGGATCACGGTAGTGATGCGTGTTTTTAATGATCTTGCCCTTACCCGTGGTCAACGTATGTACGGCCACCTCTTCACCGGTTTCCAGATCATAGATATGCAATTGATCGGCAATGGTGTCGATGCCCACATTCCCTCGCTGATAAACCATGGGTACAGAGTATTTGTTGGCTTTAAACGAGATCAGTCCGGTCTTGTCTGCTTTGCGGTTCAACCGCTGACCATTCAGCTGGACAGTCTTCGGCGACAGATATGGCTTCATCTGTTCACGCTCAATCTGGTCATAATAAACTTGTGGTGCCTTGCCTGTGGTGGCATGGAGTCGTTGATTAGCGACGCTGTCCAGCCAATTGGACATGTAAGTTTCCAGAGCTGACCAGTTATCAAAAACCTCACCATACAGGGCATTTCCTTTGACATATTTAACGCCGGCTTCAACCTTACCTTTGCTCTCAGGGTCATAACCTTCACAGGCATGAATAGAAAAACCGGCATGGCTGGCATATTCATTAAAACGGGCATTGACGGTCAGTTCACGGTATTCCTCTTTAATGACGACCAGTTTTGTCTGGTCATAAACACATTCAGCGGTTACTCCGCCAAAATAACGAAATGCCGCGTCATGCATCTGGATGAAGCGTTCGGTGTTAATCGGTTTGGGCGACAGGGCAACATACATCAGTCGTGAAAAAGACAGTACAAATACCACAAAGTGTACTGTTGTCTCCAGCCCATTGATCAATACACCACGTAGTTCACCCGGATCAACCTGACACTGCTCACCTGGGACATGATCAAGTACTGGCTGATAATGACGTACCTGCTTGCCTGCAACGGTTTCCTTGAGTTGGTTTACATAACGGCGAATAGTTCTGGATGACAGAACCAGTTCGGGGCATTTACTCTGTAATTTACGCTGTACTTTAACCGCGCTTAATAACGGAAATGTCTCCAGCAAATGAACAATATAACCCCGATAATCGTCCAGTTTCTTGTGTCGGTCTGTTTCTGCCAGATAAGCTGAAATAGCTTCCTCATCCATTGACAGATATTTACGAACAGTATTTTTAGAAATATTCAGCTCTCGGGCGATGGCTTTCTTACCCAGGCCGTTGCCATTGTCATACAGTGATTTAATTGTATGGATCATGTTCCACTCCTTCAAAGTCATCCCCCTGTTTAAATTAGGGGATGGTACGGGTTATTAACCCAAAATAATGAAAAAGGGGGTCAATTTTGTTGTCCGTAGGAGGGTCAGTTTAAATGGCCATTAACACTTATCCCGTAAAGAGGTTAATAAATGATAATATGTGAATTTTAACAGGATTATACGTTATGATGTAGCATAACCATGCTAAATACTTTATGGAATATATC
>JALXCS010000398.1 GCA_026990815.1 Methylomonas sp.
GATACTTTACAGAGTGCTGAATCCAAATTAGTCAGGCTGGAAAAAAATTATCAGGAATTATTGAAAATACAGGCTATTGAAAAGGAAGCAGCAGAAAAAAAGGCGGCTATATTATTGAGCCAGAAAACCAAAGAAAATGAAGTGGCGATTGCTCGTATTCAAAAAAGCGAAGCAAAACTGGCCCGGCAAGAACAAATAATCAATAAGCTTGAACGGGAAAGACAACAATATCAGGAAAAACTAAAACAGTTACAACAAGAAATAATAAATCAAAAGGTAGCGGAAAAACCCAAAATAGAAATTATTGATCCGCCTTTTGTACTGGTCAGAGGTACACTGACCGTTACTTTGCGTTCCGTTGTAAAACAACGAGATATTATAGGTAAGGTCACAGCATCAAATGACCTGCTGTCTTTTATGGTTAATGACAGAAAATCAGATATTGATGAACAAGGTTTATTTCAGACCACCGTGAATTTGGTTGAAACAGAGACGCCTGTTCATGTGGTAGCTATAGATCGAAATGGCGCCAGAGCGAGTTTGGACTTTATTCTGTCGTTGGGAAAAGCGATGGAATTAAATCAACGGAAATCTGACAATACAACCCAGATAAAAATGCAGAATCCATGGAGGACGCTGAATTTTGGCCAATACTATGCACTCGTAATCGGCAATAACAATTATAAAAAGATTCCTTCTTTGGATACCCCGGTAAATGATGCAACGGCTGTGTCAAAAGTTTTGAAAGAAAAATACGGTTTCAAGACCAAGTTATTATTAAATGCAAGCCGCTATCAAATCTTGTCTGAACTGAATCAGCTGCGGGCCAAATTGGCCGAAAATGATAATTTACTGGTTTATTATGCAGGGCATGGGGAACTGGACAAGGTCAATATGCGTGGTCATTGGCTGCCCGTTGATGCAGATGCAGATAATACTGCAAACTGGATATCAACAGTTGCGATTACCGATATTTTAAACACCATGTCAGTTAAACATATCATGGTGGTTTCAGATTCTTGTTATTCCGGTGCCATGACACGATCTTCTCTGGCACGTATTGAGGCAGGTGCTGATCCGATAAAAAAATCAAAATGGCTGCAAGCGATGTTAAAAGCTCGCTCCAGAACAGTTCTGACATCAGGTGGCCTGAAACCAGTTATGGATGGTGGCGGGGGGCAGCATTCAGTTTTTGCTAATGCCTTTATTAAAGCATTAAAGCAGAATGATACCTTATTAGAAGGTCAATCGTTATATCGGAAAGTTTCAGCGGGTATTGTTGCTATCGCTGCTGAATATGGAATTGAGCAAGTACCTGAATATGCACCAATTCGTCATGCAGGGCATGAATCGGGTGAGTTTTTCTTTGTACCACGTAATATCTAAATTTAAGTTGAGGGGATTAAGAAAGTGATTAATAAAAATTATATAAAACTAGGCATGGCTTCATTGGCAATGGTTTCTACCCAACTTGTTGCCGGTGGTGTAGGTGGTTTTACAGAGCTACAAAATAATAGTGAGGGATTCGTTCGAGCAACTTGTGGTGGATTTAATAACGGATCTAATGTGCAAAATGCTCTTCAGGATGATTTGTTTGTTGCTTGTCGGTCAATGGTACAGTCGACAAATGAACTCAATGGTGCAACCGGTCAAAACTTTAGTCGGCAACTAGGCGCTAATGATTTAGGTGGTGGTTATCAAAATGTCGTAAGTGAAGAAACCTTTGCGCCTTTAACCATTGCTTCTGAAGCTTCCATTAACCAGTACAGCAGTATTGCATCGCACATCAGCAAAATCCGCAAAGGTTCGTTTTCTGTCGCTTCTTTTTCATCACCTTACGGTAAATCATTTGATCTGGCAGATGCTAAATCAGGCCAATTACGCGGTGGTGCGGCAGGGGATAGCGATTTGTTGTCTTCAAGTCGTTTTGGTTTTTTTATTAATACCATTGGCGGTTTTGGTGAAACGGATCGAACGCAAAAAGAAAATGGCAGTGATTTTCATAGTATTGGGGTGATTGCCGGCGTTGATTATCGGGTTCTGGATAATTTGATTGTCGGAATTGCGGGTGGCTATTCTCATCTTGATCTGGATTTTGATCAAAATATTGATGTTGGCGGTGGCGGTGTTGAAGCGGATAATTATAATATTTCTGCATATTCAACTTTTTATATTGATGATTTTTATATCGATGGTATTTTTACCTACGGATGGTCCGATTATGATATTGAAAGAAGAATAAACATTAAATCAAATAACCCAGGTGTTCCTGTTATTAATCGAACCGCTTTTGCGACACCAGAAGGTGAGCAGTTTTACGGTAGTTTAGGCAGTGGTTATAACTTTCATACCGGAAGTTTAACTTACGGTCCTTATGCTCGACTCACTTATTTGAACGCCACTATTGATGGTTACAACGAAAATGGCGCACGAGGGCTTAACTTGCATGTTGCTGAGCAGCAAGTTGATTCGCTGGAGTCGGTTGTTGGCGTGCAATTGTCCTATGCATTCAGCCAGACATTTGGGGTTATTGTGCCTCATTTTCGGATCGAGTGGCATCACGAATTTTTTGATAGCGTCAGGGAATTCAGTATCTCATATGTTAATGATCCCAGGAATAATACCTTAACGCTAGAATCTGAGCGCTTGGATAGTGATTATTTTAATATCGGGGTTGGCGTTTCAGCTGATTTTCAAGGTGGTATTCAGGCATTTTTGGATTATGAAACGGTTCTTGAGCTGAAAAATGTTGAAAGCCATATTTTTACTGCCGGGCTTCGGGTTGAGTTTTAGCCGATAAACTTTTAAGAATCAATTGGGTAGAGCATGATTATGCCTTTAGCTCCCGTATGATATAGTACGGAGACTATGAGAAACCGCATTAAAAAGCCCTATCAAAATATGGTCTTGATTGATTTCTACGAGCGCTTTCCAGATGAGCAGGCGTGCTGG
>JALXCS010000399.1 GCA_026990815.1 Methylomonas sp.
TATCCTTTAACAAAAGAGGTTGTTTCTTTGTCGCCGAAGATTTCATCCTTTAATTAACATAGAGCGGGTTTATTGACACAGAATTTTGAACGCCCTCCAATTTGTAGCTATACCCGCACAGCTACTTAGCTACATTTCAACCTGCAACTACGATACCATTTGCATTAAGCTCTGCTTTTTCCAGCGACCAACAGCAGATTCACCGGCTCCAGATATTTCCATGATTTGTTTATTTGTATAGCCTTCGTTTTCCACGAGTTTAGCGTAACCTAGCCACTGATCTGTCGTGAAGGTTAATTTAGGTTTTCGGGTTATCATCTCAGTCATTTTAATATCCTTGTCTGGAAGGATTATAAGCTATAAATCCCTCCAAGTTTATTAGACCATTACACACTCCTCTCTTTTTGTCCTTTTTTCTCCTCACGCACATAAAACACCTTTCCAACTCGCCCAATATGTTCCAATAAAGCCTGATTGTCTATTTTATGCAAAATAGACAGGTCAATTTTGTAAGGGAGCAGCAAATCGTCCAGTTCAGTTTCTATTTTTGAGAAAGTGCCTGGGTCTAATTTGTCGCATACCAGTGTCAGATCAATATCAGAGCCATTACGGTAATTGCCTTTGGCGCGAGAACCGTAAAGGATGGCTTTATCAATTTGCAGGTATGTTGAAAAAACACCATTAATAGCGTTAATGTGCTTTTCCTTCAATCCGTACATTTACGTTTTGCCTTCTTTTTCTTTGATGTCTTGCATTGTGCTTTGAAAGGCGATAAAAAGCGGATAAAAATATTCAATAATACTTTTATAAATTTCTTCTGCCGTTTCATCATTGTAGGTATGACTGGTCAGGTTTCGTTTTTTTATCATTTCCATCCAGTTGTCGCCATCGGTAATAAGCTCTGTTTTAAATGCTTCGCGGGTCGCATCTCTTGAGCCTCTTATTTCTGTATTGCCTTGATAGACAAAAAAATCCTGCATGACTTTCCAAGCCAGTTCGTGGGTAAACTCAAAAGCCTGTATCAAACCTTGTTTTTCTAGTTCGCTTAAAGGCCTTTTTTCATTTAAAACAACGGCGTCACTTAATCTTTTTAAGGCTTTATTGTAATTGCTTAATCGCTGTATCCATCTAATATCTTCATTCATAGCTTTATCTTTGTCTGATTTTCCAGTATCTGCTGATTCAATTCGGCATCTTCTTTGAGTAATTGCTCACTCATTCCTAGCCTCCAATTGTTTCATGCCATGACCTTCCAGCAATATTTTCATCTACTGTATGGCTAGCTGATTGAGTTTTCCCAGGGATTCTTCTTTTTTCTTTGCCATTTTATTTCCGTTAGTTCCGACCTCTATTGACGGGTGGTTTTTTTGGAGGTAAACAAGTACTCAATTTACTGCCCAATCCAAAGCCATCAAAGCTCAATTCCCTGAGGCACCACACGTAATACCTCTTCAATCGTCGTTATTCCTTTAGCCACTTTTTCTGCTCCACTAAATCTTAACGGCCTCATTCCTTCAGTCACCGCTTGTTTTCGAATCGCTGCATTATCACAGCCTTCAACCATGAGTTTTTTCAAGGCTGAAGAATTTTCAAAAATCTCATAAATTCCAATCCGGCCTGAATAGCCGGTATTTCGGCAATCGTTACAACCGATCGCCTGATAAATCGTTTTCGGCTTGTCCGCCTTAAAGGGTTCAATTAATGCCACCCATTCTGCGTCATCAATTTCCACTTCTTTTTTGCAATTCGGGCATAACACTCTTAATAATCGCTGCGCCATTACCCCTAATAAGGTCTGTTGAATCAAATAAGCAGGTATGCCAATTTCCAATAATCGAGTCACAGCTGAAGGCGCATCATTGGTATGCAAGGTTGAAAGTACCAAATGCCCTGTCAATGAAGCCTGCACTGCCATTTCCGCGGTTTCCAGGTCACGAATTTCGCCAACCATAATAATATCCGGATCTTGTCGAAGCAGCGTACGAATACCATTGGCAAAATTCAAACCTATATTTTGCTGCACCTGCATTTGATTAAAGCTGGGTTCGATTAATTCAATGGGGTCTTCAACCGTACACAAATTAACTTCGGGTTTTGCCAGGTTTTTTAAAGTGGAATACAAGGTTGTGGTTTTTCCTGAACCAGTCGGGCCAGTTACCAGAATAATTCCATGCGCCTGGCCGCTCATATTTTTCCAAAGCAACTGCTCCCTTTTATTCAAACCTAATTGACGAAAATTTCGCAATAAAACATCGGGATCAAAAATCCGCATCACCATTTTTTCACCAAATGCGGTAGGCATGGTGGACAATCGCAATTCAATTTCTTTTCCCTGCGTGGTCTGGGTTTTAATCCTGCCATCCTGAGGCATCCTTTTTTCAGCAATATCCATTCGCCCAAGAATTTTTAGCCGACTCATCACCGCATTGGTGATTTTGGATGGTAATTGATAGACCTGATGCAAGACACCGTCAATTCTGAATCTGACGTTGGCCTGTTCACGCCGTGGCTCAATATGAATATCACTGGCGCGCTGATCGAATGCATATTGCAATAACCAGCTAACCAGGTTCACAACATGATGATTGTTGGCATCCAGGTCGCTAACCTTTCCCAGCTCAACCAACTGCTCGAAATTTTGCAGGGTACTGTCAACTTTATGTGCCGAATTGATCGAAGCGCCTTTTAATGATTTGGAAAAATTATAAAATTCTTCCAGATAGCGTTTGATTTCTTCCGGGTTAGCCAATACCCGTTTCAGCTTGCGGTTCTGAATTTTGGCCAAATCAGCTTCCCAAGCATGAACGAAAGGCTCCGAGACCGCAACGACCACATCGGTCTCAGTCACTTTGACAGGCAAAATATTGTAATTGACCGCGTAGGCCTGGCTGAAAATTGAAGTCACAGAGGAAACATCAATTTTCAAGGGGTCAATATAATAATAAGGA
>JALXCS010000400.1 GCA_026990815.1 Methylomonas sp.
GTGAATCCGGTGTGAGTCTGGAGGGATGAGATCAAGGTGTTATCGTTTTAGATAAAACACCCTTCTATGCAGAATCTGGTGGTCAGGTTGGTGATTGTGGCAAAATTATTTGTGAAAACAATGTTTTTAATGTCGTAGATACACAAAAACAAGGCGATACGCTGTTTTTACATAAAGGGTTTGTGGATCAAGGAAAAATATCGGTTGGACAGCGCTGTAACGCCATTGTCGAACGAGGAGCGAGGCAGGCGATAGTGTTGAATCATACGGCCACCCATTTATTGCATGCTGCTTTACGGCAAGTGTTGGGCGACCACGTTACCCAGAAAGGATCACTGGTTGATGCCGAAAAGTTGAGGTTTGATTTCTCCCATTTTGAACCAATGACTGAAACAGAAATTTTAGAGGTTGAGCGAATTGTTAATGACCAGATTCGTCTGAATGAATCCGTTGTTGCTCAGGTCATGGATAAAGAGGCGGCAATGCAGGCAGGTGCTATGGCTTTATTTGGAGAAAAATATGGTGATCAAGTTAGGGTATTGAAAATTAGCGATTTTTCAACAGAGTTATGTGGTGGCACTCACGCAAAACGAGCGGGTGATATAGGGTTGTTGAAAATTATTAGTGAGACAGGTGTGGCTGCAGGCGTTAGGCGTATTGAAGCGCTAACTGGTGCCAAAGCACTTGAGTGGGTTGAGCAGCGAGATCGTGCGTTGGTGAAAATCAGCCGGGTTGTCAAAGGATCTGCAAATAATGTGACCGATAAAGTCGTACAGTTGATTGACAAGAATCGCGCTCTGGAAAAAGAATTGGAGCGTTTAAAGTCCAAACTCGCCAGTTCTGCAGGAGGTGAATTAAGTTCTCAGGCGGTAGAGGTTGAGGGTATTAAAGTTTTGGCGGTTAAGCTGGAAGATATTGATATTAAGGCAATGCGTGATATGGTCGATCAACTAAAAAACAAATTAGGAAGTTCGGCTATTGTTGTAGCTGCGGTCAAAGAGGGTAAAGTGAGTTTGATTGCAGGTGTATCCAAAGATTTGATTTCAAAAATAAAAGCAGGGGATTTGGTGAATTCCGTAGCGATCCAGGTTGGCGGTAAGGGTGGCGGCCGTCCGGATATGGCGCAAGCAGGTGGGAATAACCCTGAAACTCTGGATGAAGCGTTAAAACAAGTTCCTGATTGGGTTCAGCAGCAGTTGGCGGCTAGAGCATAATATATGGCAGTATATGTTTTTAAATTTGGTGGTACTTCTGTTGGAAACACAGAAAAGATCAAGGCTGTTGCCAAAAAAATAAAACAAGCGCGCAATCTGGGGCATCAAATTGTAGTTGTTGTTTCTGCCATGAGTGGCGAGACCAATCGCCTGATAGATTTAGCAAAAGAAATACAGGTTCAGCCTAATGAGAGGGAAATGGATGTCTTGCTTTCGACCGGTGAGCAGGTCACCGTTGCACTATTGAGTATGGCTCTGCATGAACTGGATTGTCCGGCTTGTTCATATACGGGTAGCCAGGTGAAAATTCTCACAGACAATAGCCATACCAAGGCCAGAATCCAGGAAATTGATGATAAAAAAATCCGTGGCGATTTAATGGCTGGTAAAGTTGTGGTGGTTGCCGGTTTTCAAGGGGTCGATGAGGCCGGGAATATTACTACGCTCGGGCGAGGTGGCTCTGACACCACAGCAGTAGCACTGGCAGCCGCTTTAAATGCGGATGAATGTCATATTTATACGGATGTTGATGGGGTATATACAACTGATCCCAGAGTTGAGCCAAAAGCGCGCAGGTTAAATAAAATAACTTTTGAAGAAATGCTGGAAATGGCCAGTTTGGGTTCAAAAGTATTGCAAATCAGAGCAGTAGAATTCGCAGGCAAATACAATGTGGCTTTGCGGGTTTTAGCCTCCTTTACGGCAGGAGAAGGTACACTAATTACTTACGAGGAATCCGAAATGGAAAAAGCTTTAATTTCCGGAATTGCTTTTAATCGCGATGAAGCGAAATTGACCATTACCGGAGTGCCTGATGTGCCAGGTATTGCTTCAAAGATTTTGGGTCCAATTGCTGATTTGAATATCGAAGTTGATATGATCATTCAAAACGTTGCAGAAGATGCAACGACAGACTTTACTTTTACAGTGCATCGTAATGATTTCCTCAAGGCTAAAGAAATTTTACAAAGTGTTAGTAAAGAGCTGAGAGCAAGAGAAGTGACTGGTGATGATAATATCGTAAAAATATCAATCGTTGGTGTAGGAATGCGTTCCCATGCGGGGATTGCCAGTACCATGTTTAAGGTATTGGCTGACGAAGCGATTAATATCATCATGATTTCAACGTCCGAAATTAAAATTTCGGTTGTCGTCGATGAGAAATATTTAGAGTTGGCAGTTCGTTCGTTGCACGCAGCATTTAATTTGGATCAGACAAACCAGCCAGTTTTTTCATAGGTTGTCTATCCGTTATACGAAATCTACGATTAATAAGGTTTTAAAGAATAAAAAAAATGCTATAATAAAGAGCTATGTTGATGGGCTGATAACGGGCCTTGTATTGATTTTGTATAGGGAGAAGTTTATGTTAATCTTGACTCGGCGAGTGGGGGAAACTTTGATGATCGGTGACGATGTAACAGTCACGGTACTTGGAGTCAAAGGGAATCAGGTTCGAATTGGGGTTAATGCCCCGAAAGAGATTGCGGTTCATAGAGAAGAAATCTATGATCGGATTAAAAAAGAACAAGAAGAACAGGGCGGATCTTCAGAATCAATTGGTTCTGAAGAAGAGTAAAAATCCGGAGAGATGGCCGAGAGGCTGAAGGCGCTCCCCTGCTAAGGGAGTATGGGTTTTATCGCCCATCGAGGGTTCGAATCCCTCTCTCTCCGCCATTTATTTATTGACAAGGAAGTGAAAAAACAGGAGAATACCCTGATGTTAAGCGCCCGTAGCTCAGCTGGATAGAGTACTCGGCTACGAACCGAGCGGTCGGGAGTTCGAATCTCTCCGGGCGTGCCATTTTCCAAATAATTCCCCTGTAGCTCAGTTGGTAGAGCGGGTGACTGTTAATCACTAGGTCGGCGGTTCGAGCCCGTCCGGGGGAGCCACACAACGAAAAGTCAGGTCTACTTAGTAGTCCTGACTTTTTTGTTTCCGATAATAGTTCAATAATTTCAGTACTGCAATATTTATCGGATAAATTTTTTCATACCACTTGAAATACTCTACAGCTTAATGAGTTCTGATCAGGGACGAAAATTATAATATTGGATTGTAAATAATAAGCTATTCATTAACAGGAAAACCATGCTTTTACTTTCAAAAAAACAAGAGTGGCTGGGCAATGTTCGCGGTGATATTTTGGCTGGAACTGTAGTTGCTTTGGCGTTGATTCCAGAGGCTATTGCTTTCTCCATTATTGCTGGTGTTGACCCTAAAGTTGGTCTTTATGCCTCATTTTGTATTGCTGCCATAACTGCCTTGATTGGCGGCAGGCCGGGAATGATAAGTGCTGCAACTGCCGCAATGGCCTTGTTAATGGTTACTTTGGTAAAGGAGTACGGCTTGCAGTATTTACTTGCTGCGACTATTTTGACAGGAGTGTTGCAATTACTGGCTGGATATTTCAAATTAGGAAGCTTGATGAGTTTTGTTTCGCGTTCAGTAGTGACAGGCTTTGTTAATGCTTTGGCGATACTTATTTTTATGGCTCAGTTACCAGAATTAACTAATGTGAGCTGGCATGTCTATGCAATGACTGCTGCCGGTCTGGGGATTATTTATTTGTTTCCACTTATTCCGGTTGTTGGAAAATCGGTTCCATCACCACTGGTTTGTATTCTGGTTCTTACTGGTATTGCCTTATACCTAAAATTGGATATCAGAACTATTGGCGATATGGGTGAATTACCAGATACCTTACCTGTTTTTATGTGGCCCGAAGTAACACTAAATTGGGAAACGCTGAAAATAATTCTGCCTTATTCCGTTCCATTGGCAGTTGTCGGTTTGCTTGAATCTTTGATGACAGCAACTATTGTCGATGATTTGACAGATACCGATAGCGACAAAAACCGGGAATGTAAAGCTCAGGGTATTGCCAATGTAGGAGCAGGAATGCTTGGTGGTATGGCAGGCTGTGCTATGATTGGTCAGTCTGTTATTAACATTAAATCGGGTGGCCGGGGCCGATTATCGACTTTATTTGCCGGTGTTCTACTACTGATCATGGTGGTATATTTAAGCGATTGGATATCACAAATTCCAATGGCTGCCCTTGTAGCAGTTATGATTATGGTATCAATCGGTACCTTTAGCTGGAGTTCGGTTCGTGATTTAAAAAAGAATCCCCGTTCCAGCAGTATTGTCATGATTGCGACAGTTATTGTAGTGGTTTGGACGCATAATTTGGCTTTAGGTGTATTTGTTGGTGTATTGCTGGCATCATTATTTTTTGCTAATAAAATCAGCCATTTTATGTATGTGGAATCGGATCGTGAAGAACAAAGCGATATCCGGGTTTACCGTGTAGTCGGGCAGGTTTTTTTCAATTCAGTTGATAAATTTGTCGCTTCTTTTGATTTTAAGGAAGCTGTTGAAAAAGTGGTAATTGACCTTCATCGGGCTCACTTTTGGGATATTTCTTCAGTTTCAGCATTAGATAAGGTGGTACTGAAATTTCGACGTGAAGGGGCTGAAGTGGAATTAATTGGGCTGAATGATGCAAGTACGACAATTATTGACCGCTTTGGTCTCCATGATAACCCAGAAGAAATTGAAAAAGTTGTAGGTGGACACTAATGAACAATGATAAACAGATGGTTTTTGCTTGCGTCGATGGTTCAAGCCTTAGCGAGGCAGTTTGCGATTATGCTGTCTGGGTTGTAAGACGTATTGACTTACCATTAAAGTTATTACATACCATTGACCACCATCATGAAAAAGGGGAGCTTATTGATTTGTCGGGTAGCATAGGGATTGATAGCCGTGATCATTTGCTGGAAGAAATGGCGTCTCATGAACAGCAGCAAAATAAGTTACGATTACAAAAGGGAAAATCAATTTTGCAAGCCGCTAAACAGCGTGTCATTCAAGATGGCATTGATGATCCAATTACCTGCTTACGTCATGGCAGTCTAATTGATTCACTCATCGAATTAGAAAGCAATATTCGGATGCTGGCTATCGGGGTTCGAGGGAAAGTACATGAAAATCAAACTGGACAGATTGGTGAAAAACTTGAATCCTTGATTCGTTCGTTACATCGCCCCATTTTGGTAGTGTGCACCGAATATCGATCTCCTGAACGTATCATGATCGCCTACGATGGCAGCGAAGCCGCAGAAAAAGCAGTGGAAATGGTGGCTCATAGTTCCTTATATAAAGGGCTTGAATGTCATTTGGTTTGTGCAGAAAAAAAAGCATCCGCAGAAGGGCTTTTGGAAAAAGCTGCCGAGAAGTTAAAAAAATCTGGAGATAAAGAAATATTTACTGCCAGATTAGCTGGCAAACCTGAAGAAAAGCTGTGTGAATATCAGGAAGCCCATAATATTGATTTAACTGTTATGGGTGCTTTTACTCACACCCGGATACATGATTTGCTATTGGGCAGCTTTACCGTAAAAATGCTGATAAAAAGCAAAAAACCGTTATTACTGCTCCGCTAGCAAAAGTTTATTGATTCATCAATAATTTCATCAGCAGCTCTTGGGCTTCACTGCTTTCGGGTTCAATGAGCATAGCATTTTTCAAAGTGCTTAATGCTTCTAGCATCTGACCATTTTGAAAAAAAGCTTTTGCCAGGCTAAAGTAGGGTGAAAATTCATTCGGTGTCAATTTGGTGGCCTCCTGAAATTGGCTGATGGCTTCGGATAATCTACCCTGAGAAACCAGCTCTGTTCCATAGGAAAACAGTGTTTTAGCCAACGTGGTTTTTGCTTTGCTGTTATCAGGTGAGAGTTCTAGAGATTCCTGTAAATAGTCTATAGCTTGCATAAAATTTCCCTGTTTGACTTCAAAAACAGCAATATTAATCAAACCGTCAATCAATATTTCCAGTGTTTGATTTCTGGTCGCATCAGGGGCTAGGTGATAGGCGCTACGCAATGCAGGGATTGCAGAACGCCATTGTCCCTGATTAATATAAGAACGGCCTAAATAAAGGTAAGCTTTCCCATATTCCGGGTCAAGTTCTGTCGCTTTCTTAAAATATGAGGTGGCTTTTTGATATTCGCCACGATTAAAAAAAGCAATTCCTAAATCAAATTGCTTCGCCGCACTTGAGAAAGGTAAAACAGAACAGTCCTGTAGTAATAACGTTAATAAAATCAATATGCTAAGCAGTCGTGTATATTTCATGTTTTGCTGATAAAATTATGGATCGGATAAGCTGGACGAAAGTTTTCTGACTATACTATTCACAACGGTATTAATATTCTGAAGTGTATAGCGTGCGGTTTTCGATTCCGCACTAATAACATAAGCACTTTCAATGTCAATTATTCTGGCGTTAAGTTGAATTTGACCTCCTAGCAATGCCACGCTACCCGTGATAATAGCATCTGCATGCAACATTTTGCCAATTTGTACGGCATCTGTAGTATCAATAAATCCGGTTTTACTCATTTCCATTTCTTTGATGACTTTATCCAGTTGCTCGCGTTCGATAATTTTAAAAGCGCTAGAGTTTACTAAAGCACTGGTAAATGTTTCGGAAACAAGGTCCCCAAGAGAAATATCATGCGCTTCCTGGTTGAGAGATTTGAACCGGATGACTGCAATGGATATTTTTTTTCGCGGTACTGCAGGTGGTGGCGGAGGTGTTCTGGATGCAATTGTCACCGGTGTAGTTGCCGGTTTGGCGAACCGGAAAACCAATGGTGCGTAAATCCACCCTGTTTCACCCTGTGATCGGGAAATAAAATACCAGTTATTTTTTTTACCCAAAATAGAAAAATTTTCAGTTTCGGAAATGTTTCCAGTTATTGAGCATTTTGTACTGGCTCCGCTTCGAATATTGACCTTCGCTTGAGTAACTTTGGCTGAGCCACTTAATCGAGTGGTTGGTGAGTCAGAACATGAGGTCTTATAAAGAGGTGGTTTTTGGGGTTTTTTTGCATAAGTTTTATTGTTTGAAATATTCATTAAAGCAAAGTTTATTTTTTCCTCCAGATTTCTGACCCATTTATTATAAATCTTATGGATAGTCGGCGGAGGTGGTCCAAGTTCGTGAGCTTTTTTGAAAGGATTAAATTCAGAAAAAGTATTATCTGATTGTTCAGGAATGTTTTCTTTTACCGTGTATTTTAGATTTTTGCTATTCCGATAGCTTATGGAATATGAGTGACGGTTAAACCTGATATCTACACTGGCGGCAAGTTTTCCTCTTTTAGCAAAATATTTAGCAATGATATTGCCATGGGAAATGGCTTTGGCCCGCCATCCTGCAACTCTGCAACCTTTTAAAATAGCTTGCTCAATTTGGTATAAGCGAATATTATTTGCGGCCGTTATTTCTGCATCATAGACGTTATAAACTGGTGCCGCTTTACAGCCTATGAGAAGCAGCAGAATAAACAGAGGGGCAGTAAATTTATAATTAGTATTTTTCATAAGTAAAAGTTTATATTAGATATCTCTGTACATGACAAAAATTTGTGGAATAGAGGTAAGTAATTGAAATAAAAAGACACACATAAATTCACCCGGGTAGCTCTCTATCGTATCCTTTCAATAAAATATCTTATTATTTCAATTAGTTACATATTTAACATGCCCGGGAGGTTAAGTTTTTTGTCGTGCACAAAGATTTGATATAAAGTTTCTAAATTAATATAACCGATTTTATTTATGCGGGAAATGAATGCCAGGTATTTAGTTTGATTTATGAAGTGAATAATTCACATTTAAGACAAAAGATATGTTGTAGGATATAAAAAAGCTATAAATATTTTCTATAACAAATCCGGAATCAGTGAATTGAAAAAGAATATTAATGTCTGGTTAATCAAGCGAGATAGTAAAAACTATGATCATCGCTATAAAAGTCTACTTGATCACTCCGAACAAAAAAAAGCCGCTTCAATGATTTCAGTACGGCAACGCATCCGGTTTGTTGAGGTTAGAGCCAAATTGCGCTGGATTTTGGCCGGTTACCTAAGAGTTGATGCGAAAACCTTGGTTTTCACTCAGACAGAGCATGGCAAGCCTTTTTTACCCGGATTTCCTGATTGTCATTTTAATGTTTCCCACTCCGGTGATTATATTGCGATTGCAGTAACAGATTTTGGAGAAGTTGGCATTGACATTGAACAAGTGAAGCAAAAACCGGATTTTTATCCGCTAGTGAAACGTTGTTTTTCTGAAGTTGAACAGTGCTATTGGATGGAATTACCGGAATCACAAAAATGTTATGAATTTTATCGTTTTTGGACTAGGAAAGAAGCCTTTGTTAAGGCGACAGGAAGAGGTATTGCTTTGGGATTAAATCAGTGCGTGATATCGCCTGATGATCTCAGTAATATGTTGAATGTACCTGATGATTATGGTCCAGAAAAGGACTGGCGGCTTTTTGATATGGATTGTCCTGAAGGTTTAAGTGGCGCGATAGCCATTCGAGGGTCAAATTTTAAAATCAAATCTAAAAGTTGGTATTAGGAGAGAAAATAATTAACAAAATTTTTTTAATTGCTGCTTGTTGCCTGTTATTTTCTTGTGCGACTCCTTCTGAAAAATTTGTAACAAAAGCCATAGAATTTGAATTTAACAGTGCTATCGTAAATTCAGGGCATTTTCAACATCGAATTTTTTTTAATCAGTTGCTAACAAGCCCTGAGAAAAAAATTGTTCATGTTTATCTGGATGGTGATGGAACTCCTTGGGAAAAACACCGCTGGGTAACTGACGATCCAACTGCTCGAAATCCCATTATTCTTGAGATGATGGTGCAGGATTCATCACCGGCGGTTCTACTTGGTCGGCCTTGTTATTATGGATTGGGTGGTGGCAAACCATGCCGCTCCAAATTCTGGACTTCTCATCGATATTCTCCGGAAATTGTCTCAAGTATGGTGAAGGCACTGGTATTTTGGCTGGAAAAACATGATTTTAATAAGATAATTCTTATCGGTTATAGTGGTGGCGGAGCATTGGCTATGCTGATGGCTCCAAAAATAAACCAACTTGAAACGGTTGTTACCATAGCAGCTAACCTGGATATAGATGCCTGGGTGCAATTGCATAGGTACAGTCCTCTTTCTGGTTCTCTTAATCCGGCTGAATTAACAATTTCCGATAAAATAAAACTAATTCATCTAATAGGTGGTCAGGATCGTGTGGCGCCAGTTTCAATAATAAAAAAAATAGCCAAGAATAATAACCATTCAATATTTATTGAATTTCCCCAATTCGATCATTTTTGCTGCTGGGTTAAAGAATGGCCACATGTTTTAGAAATATTTAATAGACAATGCGAAATTACTGTAGCAATGGATATGCATTATGAATGGAGTAGAAAATATGCTTTAAAAGGAATGTCTATCAATTCATACTATGATGCAACTGCATCGCAAAAAGTAGTTTATGAGCCAAGTTGGTACAGTGCAATGGAGCGAAACTCGGGTACAGGTATTCCGTTACCTGATCACGCAACTGGAGATAAGCACGAAAGGATAATAGCCACATTAACGGAAGCTTTTTTTAATGGTTTATTAACTTTTGATGAACGCTTAAAAGATACTGATGATATGG
>JALXCS010000401.1 GCA_026990815.1 Methylomonas sp.
GGTATATTTTTCTCCTGAGGTTCTTTTGTGGGATTTTTAAATTCAGATTCTGTTAATCTAACGGAACTACAATAGCTAGCTTCACTCGAAAACTCGAGTGTATTTAATTGGTAAAATTTATGGCTAATGCTTTCGCCGATATTAATCAATCTTTGTTTCATGTGGCTGATCCACTTAGAACTTATATCAGCGCGGTCAACAAGAAAAATCTTGAAACGTTAATTCGGGGCATTAGGGAAGAGAAGAATTTTTTTCTGGTAATTGGTGAGCAAGGCTCAGGAAAAACGACTTTTATACATCGGGCTGTTTGTGAATTAGGTTCCAAGACCAGGTTAATCAATATTCATCGAGGGAATCTTAATTTTCAGGAATTGGTTGATTATATTGGTCATGATCTAGATTCAGGTTTTTCTAAAGAGGCCCCGCTTGAGGAAAAAGTAGGTCGGTTGGGCAAGTTGCTCGATATGTGGTCATTGCAGCATCTTGTGCTTGTTGTTGATCAGTCCCTTAATGTTCAGCAGCAATTGTTAGAAGATTTAATTAAACTCTGCGAAGCAGATATTTCTGATCATTGTTGTTTTCATTTGATTTTTACTGGGTTGCCTTTGCTTGAGGAAAAATTACAAGCCTCGGGTTTGCCGGCCATGGTACTTGAACAAGCTCTGGTATTACAGATTGAGCCATTATCCGAAAATGAAGTTGTTAGCTATATCAATTTTCATTTACAAAATCTAAAAAACCAGGGAAAACAATTATTTTCTGATGATGCAATCAAAAGCATTGTCCATTATTCCAAAGGGTTACCAAGGCTAATCAATCGGCTTTGTAGTCTGGCATTATTGACAGCAAAACTGGAAGAAAAATCGACAGTCCAGCCCGAAATGATTGAAGAAATCTTACAAAACAGTTTGCTTTTGGGGAAAGAGTGCGGCTATGTTGCAGATCAATCTTTTGAGGTTGAGGAGCCGGATGCAATAGTTCAACAGGAATTGCTTACTGAATCTAAATTACCTGAGCCAAAACCGAAGATAGAGGAAAAAGTGCCGGTTCCTGGGGCTGATCGGTATGTTAAATTTTCCGATGCGATGGGAAAGGAGGAGGCTGACAAAGAGAAGGGTGGGGAGCCAGAGGAAAATAATTTTGCCACTGACGATCAAAATCTAACAATTGAGCAAGCTAAAGAAATTGAGACTGTTTCTGAGGAGAAGAGGTGGAATGTCCCAATTTTTTCTAATCAGACATCGACTTTTATATCCGCATTTATTATGGGCATGATTTTTTCGGCATTAATTGGGGTAGTTTTATATCTTATGCAGCAGACCAGTGATGCGACAACTGAAAATAGAATAGAAATTGCTAAAACTGAACAATACAAAAATAATAAGGAGCAAATAAAACAAAAAAAAATAGCGGCACTTTTGGATCGTTCGGAACAACAATTTGTCAAACAGCAGTTAATGACGCCAGAACATGATAATGCGTGGGATAGTTATCAACAGGTTCTCGATTTGGAGCCAGGACATCCAAAAGCATTAGCAGGAATTGAAAAAATCAAGGATACTTTGGTGCTTTGGGCCAAGCAAGAGATTAAGCAGGATAACTATCAACAGGCGGCTTATCATTACCGTAAAGCGTTGGAGGCTTCTCCTAAAGATCAAGGTATTATTGAAGCATTGCGTGACATTGATAAAAAAGAATTATCCGAAAAAACGGTGACTGCACCTGTTGTTAAACTAGCAGTAACTGAAAATGAAAGGCATCAAATCGAGCAATTACTAAAGCAAGCTGAACGGCAGCTTTCAGAGAAAAAATTAATGACACCTGTGGATGATAATGCCTGGGCATCTTACAAAAAAATTCTTGCACTTGATCCTGATCATCAACAGGCTATTGATGGCATAGACAAAATTAAAGAGACTTATAAGCTTTGGGCCAGGAATGAATTAAAAAAAGGTAATTTTAAGCACGCAGCTTTTCTTTTGCGAAAGGCTTTGCAAATATTCCCGGATGATTTAGATATTCAGTCTATTTTGGCGAAAATTGAAAGGGGTAACTTTGCTCTTGATACTCCAGGTGCAGGGCAGCTTGCTCGCCGTAAAAATGCCCTTTCAAGAAGGGATTTCTATGAATTGCTAAAGGACCCATACGGTGTTGATGAATTGCTTGCTTTTGCCAAACAACAAATAGCCCAGAAAAGGCTTACCAGGCCGGAAAGTGATAGTGCTTTTACGGTTTATAAAATAATTCTCCAGCGTTATCCAACGCACCAGAAAGCCTTGGCAGGAATTAAAAAAATTAAAGATACCTATTTACTTTGGGCGCGGCATGAAATGAAAAAAGGAAATATAGATAAAGCTGAATTTTTGTATAGTAAAGCATTGGAAGTTGCGCCAGGCGATCTAAATATCATGTCGGCCTTAAAAACTCAATTCAATAAGACAAAGAGCAACCGCCCAAGTAATTAGGAATGGCCTATATTTCTATAGGCAAGCAAGATTCGATCTTGTTTGCCTTTGTTTTGCGAGAGGTAAAGTTTATTCGGGATTCACATTGACTGCCGCCAAGCCTTTAGGGCCATTTTCAATTTCAAAAGATACTGTTTGGCCGGGCGTTAGAGTTTTGAAACCTTCACCCTGTATAACCGAATGGTGAACGAACACGTCTTCATCACCTTCGGATGGCTCAATAAAGCCAAAACCTTTCGTATTATTAAACCATTTTACGGTACCTGTCGCCATTTTTAAAACTCCAACTTGTTGTTATATTGACTTAAAATCGACATGGAGTTTGGCTTTTTGGGGCATGATTGTGTTTAATCGTATTATACAATAAACATGCTTGTGCACCGGTGCCATTGATTCCATGTGCAAAAAATATTAAAGATACTGCGGAAACGCAATAATTAGATCACATACTATACAACAACAATTGTTTATTGGTGTTGCTTTCAATAATCTGAATCTGCTCTTAAATATTGTACTGCTATTTTATCGTTAATGCATCAACATATTTTATAAAGACCGTCTAACACCAAAGAATTGGGGCTTACCATTCCAATGATTGTTTCCCCCTCCATGACAGGTGCTCTAACCAAGTTGTAAGTTGAAAAAAGCCGGGAACAATATCGAATATCCATTTCAGGCCGGACAGAAATGACCGGAACAGTCATAATTTCATAAACATTGACCCGTTCTGGCGCTCTATTTTTGGCTAAAACATGGCGAGCAATATCAGCGGAAGTGATAAGTCCATATTCATCATCCTCATGACGCTTGCTAACAATTAACACCGATGTTCTGGCTAATTTCATGGTTTTAAGTGCTTCGCCAATGGTAGCGATGCCGTCAATGGTTGTAAACTCTGGTTTCATGACATCACGAACCCGAATGATTTTAGGTTTAGCGTTCATACATCATCCTCATATTCCTGGGCTAACTCATTTACCTGGTGCATAACCCCAATGGCATCTTCAACATCAATTTGAAGGGCAATGCCAGTTCCGGGTTTTGAGTCAAATTCGGCGGTTTTGGCGATTTCTTCTAAAATTTGTCGGCTGAGATGTTCTTCAACAAGGAAAAGCAATACATCTCTTTGGTTTTCCAAGATTAACCCGAAAAATGTTTTGGCTTGTTTCAGGCCTTCTCCGCGAGCATTATTAATGACAGTGGCACCTTTTGCGCCATATTTTCGTGCAGTATCAAGCACAAGGTCAGTTTTGTTATCTTCGACAAAAGCAATAATCAATTTAAAATGCATAGCAATATTCTCAAGGTTAAGTCAGGCTTCCTTTATTGCGCCATTCTGCAATTTGAGCGTAACTCAAAACTGCGATGATTGGAAATAAACTGGCAAAAGCAATCAAACCAAAGCCGTCTAGCAAAGGGTTTCTGCCGGGGACAGTCGAAGCCAGTTCCAGCCCTAGTGCAGTAACAAGCGGTACAGTAACCGTTGAGGTGGTGACACCTCCAGAATCATAGGCAAGTCCAATAATGAGTTTTGGGGCAAAGATGGTTTGAATAATGACTAAAATATAGCCTCCAACAATATACAAATACAGCTCAGTTCCTGTAATGATGCGAAATGTTCCTAGTGCAATACCAAACGCAACACCTATGGACACAGCAATTCTAAGACTAAACGCATGAATCGCTCCCCCGGAAAGTTGTTCAGCTTTAATGGCGACAGCAATTAATGATGGCTCTGCCAGTGTGGTTGCAAAACCGATGCTTGCAGCAAACGCATAGATCCAATAATAAGACCGCCAGCTGACTATGGTTGCCAGAGGGTCGGTTTTAATGAATTCGGGTGTTGTTAGTTGGTGGGCCATCAATTCCCCTATTGGAAATAATGCCATCTGTAATCCTTGTAGGAATAGAGCGATTCCTATAACAACATAAAGGAAGCCAAATAATGTTCTTCCTGGGTGCAAGATTGGTTTACGGATAACTATAATTTGAAAACCAATAATTATCGCAGCAATGGGTGATACATCGCGCAGAGTATCCAGCAAAATACTGGAAAAATTGATTAGCCAAGTACTCACAATATGATCCCGTATGCCATGACAAAAATCATCGGTGTGAGTGATGCGAAAGCAATCAGGCCAAAGCCATCAGTCATTGGATTACGACCTTTGATAGCAGTGGCCAAGCCTACGCCTAGTGCAGTTACCAGAGGTACGGTAATCGTGGAAGTTGTTACTCCACCAGAATCATATGCAATTCCGATAATTTCATCAGGGGCAAATGGTGTTATCACAACAATAATTGCATAGCCGCTAATTATTAAATAGTGGAGTGGCCATCCATGGAGGATGCGTAATACGCCAATGACTATGGCAATGCCAACTGAAAATGCAACTGTAATACGCAAATCAAACGCATAATTTGATTTGCTTGCATCGGTGCCATTAATTATATTTCCTTGGTGGGCAATTTCAGCAGCTTCATTGGTGACTGCAATTAAAGCAGGCTCGGCGATGGTAGTGCCAAACCCAAGACAAAAAGCAAAGGCTAGAAGCCAAAACAGGCTCCCTTTTTGAGCAAAGGCATAAGCCATGGATTCTCCTATTGGAAATAAACTAAACTCAAGGCCGATGATGAAAAAAGTTAGACCTAATACCACCAGAAAGGTGCCGGTTATCAAATTAATAATATCAGGTAGCGGTTGTTTGATGACAAAGACTTGAAAGAACAAAATAACAGTAATAATCGGGGCAAGATCAATAAAGCTTTCGAGCATTTGTTTAAAGAATCGACTCTTAAAAAGGGGCATTATTTTATTTTTAAGCGCGTGAATGTCTTGATTGTACCGAGTGTCAATGTTTTTTTAAAAGGGAATATAGACTGTTGGCCTGTTAAGTGCAGGAAATATCTGACACTTTTTTCATGAAGATTCATATTCGTTTAAGTTTTTATGACTATAGTGCAGTCTCAAGAATAAATAGAAAAATACACTGAATGTTCTCAGATGTGCTGGAAGAATATGGAGACTGATTTACGATGAAAAAATCTTTTGTTTTTTTTATTACACTGGTATTACTGGTATTGGCCAATCTGGCCTTTTGGGCTTACCTTAATCAACCGCAAAACGCCCGGGAGTGGGACGGTGTTATGATGGGATTGTCTTTCAACCCAATGCGAAGACATCATGATCCATTCAAAAAACAATATCCTAATCAATGGGAGATTGAAGAAGATATAGCGCTACTGGAAAATAAAGTTCACGCAATACGAACATATAGCGTTAATAATGGTTTCGATAAAATACCAGAATTGGTCCAAAAGCACCATATTAATGTGACTCTTGGTGCCTGGATAGACAAGGATGCCGAATCAAATCAACGTGAAGTCGATAGATTGATCGCATTGAGTCGGCAAAACAATCCAAATATTATCAGAACGATGGTTGGCAACGAGGCACTGCTTAGAAAGGATGTTTCTGTTAGTGAGCTGATTTATCTAATTCGTCAGGTTAAAAGCCAAACATGGCGGCCAGTCAGTACTTCTGAAACCTGGGATACTTGGCTTAAATATCCTGAACTGGCTGAGGAAGTCGATTTTATCGCTGCTCATATTTTGCCGTATTGGGAAGGCATTCCGGCAGAGGAGGCGGTTGAATATGTATTTCAACGATACTATGATTTGCAGAAAGCTTTTCCTGATAAACAAATCATCATTACAGAAGTGGGTTGGCCGTCCAATGGACAGCCAATTAAACAAGCCTCTGCTTCGATTGTTAATCAAGCCAGGTTTCTTGGAGATTTTCTCAATCGTGCGCATGCGGAAAATATAGTTTATTATGCAGTAGAAGCTTTTGATCAGCCTTGGAAAATGACCAGCGAAGGATCATCTGGTGCCTACTGGGGGCTATACGATGCTGATCGCAAGCCAAAGTTTTCCATGCAGGGCACTGTGCAAAAGTTGCCTAAATGGCGTTACTGGGCGATTGGTGCGGTTTCACTCAGCCTGTTTGTTACTTTCCTGTTTTTATTCAACAGAAAGCGCTTGAAATTACCTGGCGTAGTGTTTTTTGGCTTGATTGCTAATCTCGGGGCTTCAACATTGGCTTGGACCGCATCTATTGGAGCGCATCAGTATCAAACAACTTTCACTGCTGTTTTATGGATTATTTTGTTGCTCATGCAGGCTTTGGCAGTATTGGTGTTGTTGGTGGAAAGCCTGGAGCTGGTAGAGGTGTTATGGAACAGGAATAGCAAACGGAATTTTAGGTCATTAAAAGTTAGTCCTGATTTTTCTTTTCCCAAAGTTTCATTACATTTACCAATACATAATGAACCGCCTGAAATGGTGCGTAAGACCCTGGAGGCAATCGACAAACTGGATTATCCTGATCTTGAGGTGTTAGTTATCGATAATAACACTACTGCCCCCAATGTTTGGCAGCCAGTTCGTGACGATTGCAAACGACTTGGTTCTAAGTTCCGTTTTTTCCATTTGGAAAACTGGCCTGGTTATAAGGCTGGCGCCCTGAACTATGCACTCGAACAAACTGTGCAAGACGCTGAAGTGATTGCGGTGATTGATAGCGATTATATTGTTTCGCCAGACTGGTTGAAAAGTCTGGTGCCATATTTTGACAATCCTGAAGTTGGTTTTGTCCAGGCCCCCCAAAATTATCATGACTGGCATCAAAACTGGTACAAAACTTTATGTAATTGGGAATATGCCGGTTTTTTTAACATTGGTATGGTGCAAAGAAACGAATACAATGCGATTATTCAACATGGCACCATGACTATGATTCGCAAGTCAGCACTAGAGGCGGTTGGAAAATGGGGTGAATGGTGTATTTGTGAAGACAGCGAGTTGGGTATTCGGCTTTATGAGGCAGGCTATGACTCTGTTTACGTTAAAGACACCTTTGGGCGAGGCGTTACCCCGGATACTTTTTCTGGATATATTACCCAACGACATCGCTGGGTCTATGGAGCCATGCAAATTATTAAGGCCCATTGGCGCAATTTGTTTTCATTCGGTAAAACCAATCTAACTCCAGCTCAGCGTTATTATTTTGTAGCTGGTTGGTTACCGTGGTTTTCTGATGCTCTGGCATTAATTTTTACGGTTGCCAGTTTGATATTGTCAACAAGAATTTTTGTTGATCCTGTTGCAGGTGAATTGCCTATTGCTGCGTTTGTATTGCCTACCATTGGTTTGTTTGGGTTTAAGTTGATTAGAAGCCTTTGGTTGTATCAGGTAAGGGTTAAATGTTCGCTATTACAAACATTAGCTGCAACATTGGCTGGGCTATCTTTGACCCATACTGTTGCTATTGCAACAATTCAAGGTTTATTTACTTCGGAACGTCCCTTTTTGCGGACTCCAAAATGCGAAAAAGAACGACCTTTTTTTGCCGGTTTAATGACGATCCGGCAAGAGTTGGTTTTTCTGGTTTTATTGTGGACCGCAGCGTATTTTATGAGTACCCTGGAGCATTTTGATAATATGACAGGAAAATTATGGACCGCCGTACTTTTGGTTCAGTCAGTTCCTTATTTTGCATCCTTGTTGGTGCTGCTAATTAATATCGCACCAAATTTAAAACAAGTTACGTCAGTGCCAACTCCAAAGAAAGCAGGCGGCGTTACTTCGGGGACAACTATATAAAGTTTCCTGAGTAGATACACTCATAAAACACAACTCAAATTGAGCAATAATCATAAAAATTCTTATGAATTTGCTTCAACAGGCAGTGTATAAAAACGCGTCCCGTCAAATTCTTTTTTATCTTTTGACATGCCATGGATGGCGTGTAAAAGTTTACGTATGACGACACAAACAGCTTGTACCTTCTTCAACCCGTTATCTTCAATCAAATGCGTGTAGTACCCTCTGATGTTGGGTTCAAACCGCGTTGCAACCAGTGCTGGCATATACAAAGCTTGATGAATATATTTATTCCCTGCCTTACTGAGGCGTGGTTTTTTTGCCACACTACTACCCGATTCAAAGATTCGTGGGTCTAATCCTGCATAGGCTACCCATTGTCTTGCGCTCAACCCTTTCGGTAATATCATCAACTCAGCGAGAATTTGAATACCACTGGCTTCAGCAATACCTTTAATGCGGGTGATTAACATAAAAGCTTCTGCTAAGCCCTTGTGTTGCTGAATTAATTCAAGTGCACTTTCGCGGTGTTCTTGAATTTGTTTTTCTAATAATGTTATCAATTCCTCAGTCTGCTCAATGACGAGCATGGGTGTTTCCTCAGTAGCATTTAACGCATGAAGCTGGTTTTTAGTTTGGGTTTTTAGCTTGTTCAAGGTGGCTATTCTTCGAGAAATTGCTCGCAAGGTAATCGTCTCATCCGCTGGGCATTGCCACACCTCAAAAGGCATTCTTTCACAATAAATGGCTAAGGTTTCTGCATCAACCACATCGGTTTTACTGCGTTTCATCAACACTTTGACAAAGTTATGTGAAGCCTTTGGGTTGATCACCATGACGTCAATATCTTCAGTAAGGCTAAGTGCGACAGCTAAATCAAAATGGTAAATACCCGTCGCTTCAATGCAAACACTCACACCACCTTTCAATTTTGATAAAAGTTGAATAATAGCTTGATGCCCTGGGGCTGTATTTTTAAAGGTTTTAGCTTTGCGAGTTTTACCATTAACACTGACTACGATCACCAGTTCTTTATGACCAACATCAATTCCTGCAACATTCATTTTTTTTCATCTCTTCATCATGGTTTTGTTATGATGATTACTGGTTTCCCAACCCTGACACTTCATCTACCGTCCTTGTGAATACAGACTCAGAAGCCTAAGCTTACAGGTCTCAGATACTCCACGGCATGGATGACGAGGGTGGGGAGCCAATCTACAAACAAGCTCAAGGCTTAAGGAGCGCTCGGCTTCCCCAGAAATCAGTTATCACTTTAAACTTTTTTTGTTAAACAATCTCGTGTTTTAGAGATGAACTTAATATACAAGGAGCGGGAATGAATTAAATTTAACAACTGGCAGCAGAATTATTATTCGTATTCGAGGCGCACAAACAGGCGCATAGCAAGCTATGAAACTGTTTGTAGTGGTCAAGTAAATTTGAACCCTTTAATGAGCACAAAATTGATTTTTTGTTTCATCAGGTGACAAATACTGATTATAACTATGGCCTCTGACTGTATTGTAATGGCTCAGAATATAATGAATGATATCGCTCGCCGCTTCCGTAAAAGACCGATAGCATTCCTTAGG
>JALXCS010000402.1 GCA_026990815.1 Methylomonas sp.
TTCGACAACCTCGATGAGCATCATGCTCCTTTGCGTTCGTTATTGTCTGAAAAATTTCAGATCATTGATGGGCAAACGGGGTATTCTTGAGCGTGGATAGTATATAATAATGAACGCACCCACTAAGGTAAAATGTGCTGTGAACGAACACCGATGGAAACACTCAGCGATGGTAAGAGAAACTGGAAGGAAAAATTAGTCGACTAAATCCGACCTGACAATCACTTTTTGAAAAACCGGTAACTGATCGGGTCTGAACTACTACAACACAGAATATTGAATAGTCTCCCTAGATCAGGTATCGTTGTACCTCAGTCAGTTGATTGCATTTCTCCATAGGTTTCCTCATTCATTAGTCTGAAGAAAGGTTGAAACCACTGTCTTTTAGGCGGTTAAATTTATCTCTTAAAAAAATTATGTGGGATAATAGCCTAAAAAAAGTGGAGTCATTATGGAATACAGAATAGAATGTATTGACAGGTGATGTAGAGCCGAAGGTGTGAGAACTGATACGTCAAACTTGTGAAGTTTTTGAAATAGAAATACTTAAAAGAGTTGTCAGTCAGAATCATTTTCACGTTTTGGTTTTTACACCACCGAATATGGCTCCAAGTGAAATTATGTGAAGGATTAAAGGGCGAAGTGTTACGAAAGTTTTCCGGAATTGAAGAATCGAATTGGGGGAGTTATTTCTGGGCAAGAGGTTAATTTTGTGTAACCACGGAAGAATTAACAGAAGAGATGAACAAAAATTATTTGGATCATCATTTTGAACCTAAAGGCGATGATCTAAATTAGATGCATATGCAAGGATTTGATGGTTCATTGTGGTCTATATTCCCAAGTATTGGAAGTAATTATGAGCAAGAGGATTTGCTACAGTCTGTTCAAGATTACAGAGAAAATAATTTAAAAATAAATAGATAAAGAAGGCGAATCGGCATTGACAATAGTTGATTTCAAATCGACCCATCATGAACCTCTCGTCTTAGAGACGAGGGTTGTTTAGTTAAGCGAATAGTTCAACAGCCACCAAGAGAATATTTGTTAATGTTGAAAAAAGGAGTGAATTTTTATGAAAAAAGTTTTTTTTATATCAATAGTATCTTTCTTTGTACTTACGCTAGTGGGTTTTTTCAAAACAGCTTCTGCGGTTACTATTTCAACTTACCATATTGGAAATAGCTTAACTTGGGATGCAATTAAAAAAAACACACTGAAAGATCTCTTTGAAAATGCAGGCATTACTTTAAATAATAATTATCATATTAAATGTAGTGGTGCTCTCACATATATTTTGAGTAGTCCAGACGTGACATGTGTTACACCTAATGCAGGCCAGTGGAATGAGGCGTTATCAAATAACACATATGATTTTCTTATTTTGCAGCCCAGTGCAGGTTCTCATACATTAGGTGAGGTATCGACGACAGAAGCCGAAATAGCTGCAATGCAATCCTTTTCTTCTAAGACAAATGCCCGGCTCGCAATCTATCAGTCGTTTCCATACCTTCATCAAGCTGCTGATATTTCCAGCTTTTATAAATTGCCTGATGCAAGTTTGTTCAGATCAACTAAGGCAGAATTTTCACAAATAAAAAATGCTTTGCCGGATGCAGTTATTATTCCAACTATGGAAGTATTGATAGAGCTAGACTTTCAGGCAAGGCAAGGAAATATACCTGATGTGAGTACAGCTCAAGATTTTTATCGAGATGGAGCTCATTTAAATGAATTTGGAAGGTATGCACTTGCCCTTACCCACTTTTCTGCTCTTACCGGTCTAGATCCAAGTTTAACAGGACTTGAATTGCCAGATGATTATGTGAGCATTACTGATGAACAAATATTAATGGTGCAAAAAGTAGTAAGAGATGTCGTTTTAACTCAAGTACCCTTACCATCTTCATTAATATTTTTTTGCACGTCTTTCTTAATTATTTTTGGGACAATAAGAGCAAATATAATTTTTTCAAAACTTTAAGTGGTTAGTTCTGAAAAACAGAGTTATAGTCAAATCCGGTGTTTGATATTAGACTAACATGCTGTCTTTTCCTTCCCGGTTTTCTGTTAGTTGTTTCTTATCATCGATAATTTTAATTTTGTCAATGGTGTTGGCTCGAAGCTTAAAAACCTCTGGATTTTCTCTAACGTTATGCAGCACTCAGAGTGAGGTTAAACAACATCGATAATTTGGTTGCTCGGACTGTATTTTTTGTTTTACTGTTCTGAAATCGCCTTCAGAAGCTTTCTTGGGGGGTATATCCCAACAGCTATATGATGGGGCGTTCGATATTGTAAGTCCAAAGCAATTGAGTTGCCACAAGTTGTGCTTGTTCAATGTTTTCAAATAGGTGCATATTCAACTATTCATGTCTTATCGTTCAGTTAAATCGTTCGATAATATAGGCATCTTGTGTTGGTTTTCCAGGCTGAAAATCAATAAATATAATTTGGTGTTTATTGGCCCAGTCAATGAGTTACTGACTTATGTATTCTGGGGCATTATCACAACGGATAGCGGCAGGTTTGCCACGACATTAATAATCTGCTCTAATGAACGAATAACTCTTGCACTGGGTAATGAAGAGTCTGCTTCAATGCATGAACCTTCTCGATTATAACCATCAAATTTATTAAAAGTGTGAAAGCTTTGCCCATTAGTTAACTTATCACTCATAAAATCAATGGACCAGGTCAGCTGAGTGCTTCAGGCTTGTCTCGTTTGATTTGACGTTTGGGTTTAATGTTCAGCAAATTCAACTTTAGTTTCCGATATACTATTCGCGATCAAGAATGCACATAAACTAGATGACGTATTGTATTGATAGCGAATATAATAACGACATGAATGATTACCAGCTATCAGCCGACGAGATTAAACACCTTGAAG
>JALXCS010000403.1 GCA_026990815.1 Methylomonas sp.
CTAATAAGCTCTTCTTGGTATTCTCAGGGTTGAACAGTTTCAAAAATTCAGTAGTTATTTTGCTGAAAATATTAGATACTATAAGAAAATTAGCGTTTCATTATATAAATACTTTTCTTAGACAATTTTTCGACAAAACAAAGCATTAAACTACTTATGGACAACCTGCAGTTTGCTTTTGGATATCCACAACCAATAATTCTTAATTAGTACGCTTATTATGAATAAAATTACCTACCTCGGCCTCTCAATTATTGCTTTAATTCTCTTGTTACTTTATATGCTGGGAATTATTGGGACTTCCAAAGTTGCACCTGGATCCACCGCACTTGGCGCGGAAACATTGCCTAAAAATGTTAGAACAGTAAAAGTTCAAAAAAAATCAGTAGACGATATTCTATCCTGGCCCGGGACCTTGCATTCTAGAACCGAAGCACTAATCGCACCTAGGGTTACGGCAAGGATTATTGAAATAAAAGTAAAAGCTGGGGATACAGTTCAAAAGGGAGATGTTATTGCCTTACTTGACCCAAAAACACAACGCGCCCGTGAACGAGCGGCTTTTGCAGCACTTGCTGCAGCAAAAGCAAATGCTGACAGGGCAAATGCTGATGCGCGTCGGGTTAAAAATTTGTTTGCTCAGGAAGCAGCAACCCGGCAAATGTACGACCAGGCAATAGCCCAGGCCAGAGTCGCCGAAGCCCAGGTCAAAGCCGCTTCCAGCGCCTTGAAAGAAACCAAAATAGGTTATCAAGATACGGTTTTAAAAGCCCCTTTTAATGGCATAGTTATTCGCCGATTAAAACAACCTGGTGATATGGGGATAGCGGGTATGCCTATTGTTTCCATGCATAATTCAGCAGCCTTAAGATTAGAAGCAGCGATACCAGTTAGTTGTGGCAGATTTATAAACCTGGGCGATAAAGTCTCTGTCCGAATCGAGAGTGTAAAACAAGATTTTACTGCGGAAATTGATGAAATTGTTCCCGAAGTTGATCCATCCACACGAACCATTCTTGTCAAAGCAACCCTTCCTATTAGTAAAAACTTGCGGCCTGGACTTTTTGGGTGGCTTGACCAGGCATGCAGCCGACATCAGGCGTTTTTGGTTCCAGTATCAGCGGTGCTTAAAATTGGCCAATTGGAAACTGTAAAAGTTGTTACCGATAACCACGCTTTAACCAGGTTAGTGCGAACCGGTAAGCGTCATGAGGATACAATCGAAATACAATCCGGCCTGAATGAAGGCGAAGCTGTCATCATTCAATAAAACGGAGCAAACCATGCCTGATCCTCAAAACCCAGAAACCCAAATCAATAAAACCGGCTTGATTGGCTCAATTGTCAAAGCCTTTACTGTCTCATCATTGTCACCAATGCTGTTGATTGCTGCTTTTTTTGCTGGTGCTGCAGCGCTGTTACTGACACCCAGAGAAGAAGATCCACAAATCGTCGTACCCGTAATGGACGTAATGGTGGAGTTTCCGGGAGCTACAGCCGAGGAAGTAGAAAAATTAGTAACCACACCCCTAGAATCCCTGCTCAAACAAATCGATGGAGTGAAATACGTATACTCTGCATCTAGTCCTGGTATTGCCGTAGTCACCGTCCGGTATTTTGTTGGTGAAAATCGGGAAGATAGTCTGGTGAAAACCTGGAGCAAAGTTATGTCCAATCAGGATATTATGGCTCCCGGTATTGGCCGCTGGATAGTCAAACCGGTGGATATTGATGATGTACCAATTGTTACGCTCAGTTTATCTGCTAATTCACCTAGTCAAAGTGAAATGACACTGCGGCGTACAGCTGATGAATTACTTGCCAGACTAAGAACTATCGATAATGTTGCCAAAAGCTGGGTAGTTGGCGGCGCACGAAGACAAATTACCGTTTATCCTGATCCGGCAGCATTGGCCGCTCACAATTCATCCCTGGAGGAGATCTTACAGGCGCTCGGAAGTACAAATATTAATGTCCAGGCCGGCAATGTCGCCAGCCAGAATCAACAAGTTTTTTTTGAAGTTGGTCCTAACTATGCTTCTGCTGAAGAAGTTGCTGCAACAGTTATAAAAAGTGTAGCAGGTCGTCAGGTTTATCTGCGAGATGTTGCAACAATCCAGGATGGACCTGAAGACAAAAACTCCTACACCCGTACCGGTTTTGGTCCGGCAGCAGAAAAAATGCGGATTGTTGGTAATTTCCCTGATGTTGCTCAACAAATTGGCAAGGAATGGCCAACAGTCACTTTAGCAATTGCCAAACGGAAAGGCAGCAATGCCGTTCAAGTGGCTGAAGATGTAATTGGCTTGGCAAAAAGTTTCCAAGGTTCAATAATAGCTGATGATATTTTAATGTCAATCAGCCGTGATTATGGAGAAACCGCTAATCATAAGGTTAACGAACTGGTTAAACATTTAATGCTGGCTATTTTGATTATCATGGTGCTAATGGTTTTTTCTCTTGGTGGCAGAGAATCAATCATTGTTTCCATTGCTGTTCCTGTTACTTTCGCTTTCACGCTTTTATGCGACTTGGTTTTTGGTTACACCATCAACCGGGTTACTTTGTTTGCATTGATTTTATCGCTGGGTCTTCTGGTTGATGACCCCATTGTCAATGTCGAAAATATCCACCGACACTATCTGTTACGTAAAGAGCCGCCATTAAATGCTCTCCTAACCGCTATTCAGGAGGTTTTACCACCAACAATCGTAGCAACTTTTGCAGTGATTTTAACTTTCATCCCGATGTTTTTCATTACCGGCATGATGGGGCCATATATGGCACCGATGGCGTTCAATGTCCCTGTTGCTATGATAATCTCCCTGATTGTTTCATTAACAATCACACCCTGGGCAAGCTATAAATTGTTAAAACAACATGTAGATGATGATGAGCCGGTTTTTGACCTGAAAACCACCAAAGTTTTCCTGTTTTACGAAAAAACCCTGGGTTCATTAATATGCACTCCAAAGCGCTCATGGTTATTTATTCTGTTAATTATCATTGCATTTGTCGGTTCTGCCTTATTGGTTGTCATCAAAGCAGTGCCTCTGAAATTACTACCGTTCGACAATAAAAATGAATTGCAGCTGGTCATTGATATGCCCAGAAACAGTACGCTGGAACAAACCGATCAGGTTGCCAGAGCGTTAGGCCAATATCTTGCAACCGTAGATGAAATTACTGATTATCAAAGTTATATTGGGCTCGCTTCACCTATGGACTTTAATGGCATGGTTAGGCATTATTACCTACGTCAGGGGAGCAATGTAGGAGAAATCCGCATTAACCTGGTTGATAAAACCATTCGTGAACAACAATCACACCAAATCGCCCTTCGCATTCGGAAACCCATCGAAACAATCGCCAGATCTTATGGGGCCAATGTCAAAATTGTCGAATCACCACCGGGCCCACCCGTTCTAGATACTCTGGTTGCAGAAGTTTATGGCCCTGAACATGCGAGTTATCAGGACCTTATTAGCGTATCAAAAGACGTCAGGCAACGCTTTGAAACAACTCCAGGAGTTGTTGATGTTGATGATTTTTCTTATGCTCCATATCAGCGCATCCTGTACCAGGTTGACCGGGAGAAAGCAGCGATGACTGGTGTTAGTGTCCATCAAGTTGCACAAACCATCCAAACTGCTCTTAGCGGACAGTTACTGGGGACTTTGCACATTGACACGGAACGCCAACCCCTGGAAATCAGAATACAACTCCCCAGAAATCTACGTTCCTATAAAGAGGAATTATTGACTTTACGAATTAAAAGCAGATTAGGGAAACTAGTTCCATTATCAGAACTGGGACAATTTATTGAAGTAGATGACCAACAAACTATCTACCATAAAAACCTGAAACGACTGGCTTATGTTGTCGGTGATACTGCTGGCAGGAGTCCGGGGGAAGCAGTATTGGATTTACTTGGTGATTTTGATGACACCCCCCTGCCGCCTGGTTATACCGCCGAATTAGGAGGTGAAGGAGAATGGAAAATTACAATTGATGTTTTTCGGGACTTGGGTATTGCTTTTGCTGCCGCACTTTTAATGATCTACGTGTTACTGGTCGTACAAACTGGCTCATTGAGTTTACCCGCTATTATGATGATTGCAATTCCTCTGACTATTATCGGTATTATGCCTGGCTTCTGGCTATTAAATGTTCTATTTACCCATCCGGTTGCCGGTTATGAAAACCAGATTTTCTTCACGGCAACGGCAATGATCGGCATGATCGCACTGGCTGGCATCGTGGTACGAAATGGCATTATCCTGATTGACTTTATCGAACATACCCGGGAACAAGATTATTGCCCCACTTTGAATGATGCATTGATTGTAGCCGGAGCAACCAGACTTCGACCGATTCTGCTAACCGCAGGGGCAGCTATGTTTGGTGCTGTTGTTATTATACTGGACCCGGTTTTTTCCGGCCTGGCATGGAGCTTTATCTTTGGAATTTTCGCTTCAACCGGATTTTCCTTGTTCGTGATTCCTGTTGCCTACTATTTAATCCATCGAGAAAAAGTACCCGATAATAACACTGACATTTAAGCCTTGCCTCCAGACTTTATACCATTCCCAATAAGTTTATAAGCCTTCTCCTGATGGAGAAGGTCTGGATGAGGAGAATTTTATGAATGACTTATTGGGATTGGTATTTTAATAGTCTGGAGGCAACAGTTCCAAATGTTCTCAATAGATCCCCAATCGATCTAATTTCTGACAAATGATAAAAAACAGCCTTTGTTGCAAACTTTTTTGTCAAAGCACCACATCTTCATCTGAAAATTCGTCTAGAATGTACGCCCTTCCCACTTATTTCTTTGTCAAAACCGTCAAAATTTCTTTAGATGAGTCAACTAAACCCGCAACAACTTGAAGCCATTAAAACAACTGACCGGCCATTATTGGTTCTCGCTGGCGCTGGTAGTGGCAAAACACGAGTCATCACAGAAAAAATTGCCTTTTTAATAAAACAAGGAACTCCGGCAACAAATATCGCGGCCTTAACCTTTACCAACAAAGCTGCCAGAGAAATGAAAAGCCGTGTTACCAATTTGCTGGATACCCCAAAAACCCGCGGTTTAAGGGTATCGACGTTTCATTCTCTGGGACTTGATATCATTCGTAAAGAACACAAAATCCTCGAATACAAGTCCTCTATTTCACTGTTCGATGAACAGGACAAATTGACGCTGCTGCGAAGCCTTGTTAATCATCAGACCGATCAGTATGATATTGACCAAGTTGATCAATATGCTCACCAAATCAGCCAGTGGAAAAATGCTTTTTTTACTCCTGAACAAGCATTACTTGCCGCGACAGCAGATAATTTTGCTGACAGCAAGCTTTACGCTGAATATGTCAGAAGTTTAAAAGCTTACAATGCCATAGATTTCGATGACCTGATCCTGCTTCCGGTGTTTTTATTCCAAAGATCCCCGGAAACCCTGGAAAAATGGCGCAACAAAATCCGTTATTTGCTGATTGACGAATACCAGGACACCAATCTGACTCAATATCAACTGGTTAAACTGCTGGCCGGAAATCTGGGACGCTTTACCGTTGTCGGCGACGATGATCAGTCCATTTATGCCTGGCGTGGCGCGCAACCGGAAAACCTGGCCCAGTTACAAAAAGATTTTCCCTTGTTGAAAGTTATCAAGCTGGAACAAAATTATCGTTCCACTGGCCGTATCCTGAAAGTTGCCAATCAGCTTATCGCTAATAATCCGCATGTTTTTGAAAAAAGACTCTGGAGCAAATTAGGCTACGGTGAACCATTACGGGTTTTAAGACATAAAGATGAACTTGGCGAAATCAAACAAATCGTATCGGAAATCATTCATCATAAATTCAAAACCGGAGGGAAATATCAGGATTATGCGATTTTATATCGTGGCAATCATCAGTCCCGGTTATTTGAAAAAGAACTCAGAGCCAATAATGTCCCCTATTTCATCAGCGGCAGCACCTCATTTTTTGCTTATGCGGAAATAAAAGACATTCTGGCTTATTTGCGGCTGCTGGTTAATCCCGATGATGACGCGGCTTTTTTTCGCATTATCAACACACCCAGAAGGGAAATTGGCCCGACCACCCTGGAAAAACTGGGAGAATACGCCAATCAGAGGCACATTAGTTTATTCACCGCCTGCACCGAATTCGGTTTAAGCCAGAAACTACCCGATAACGCCATTCAAAAGCTGCAAAAATTTTGTCAATGGATACAAACAACAGCAGAAAAAACCCAAACAAATGATACTTTTGTCATTATCGAACAATTCATTAATACCATGGGCTATGAAACATGGCTTTATGAGAACAGCAAAACACCCCAATCTGCTGAACGAAAAATGGCAAACGTATTTGAGTTGCTTGAGTGGCTAAAAAAACTGGCAAAAAATGAAGATGACAGTGAAAAATCGTTGGATGAAATCATCGCCAAGGTGATGCTGCTGGATGTATTGGAGCGAAATGAAGAACAACAAGCCAGCGAACAAGTCAGCTTGATGACATTACATGCCGCCAAGGGACTGGAATTTCCACACGTATTTCTGATTGGTTTTGAAGAAAACCTGATTCCTCACCAAAACAGCATTGAAACCAACAATATTGAGGAAGAACGCCGTCTGGCCTATGTCGGCATCACCCGCGCCCAACGAAGCTGCACCTTCAGTTATTGCAGCCATCGAAAACGTTATGGCGAAATTATCGAATGCCTGCCCAGCCGGTTTTTGGAAGAACTGCCCATTGAAGATCTGGAATGGCCACAAAAAAAACAACTGGACCCGGAAGTTATTAAAGAAAAAGGCAAAACCAACCTGGCGCATTTGAAATCCATGCTGTCTTGATCACCAGCCGAAAAAAGCAAGGTTAAAGCTCCGGTCTAGAATCTGAGCGACGTTTCAAATATCTATTTTTCTAGCATTAGGAAAGCCCCGATCAATGCGTCATTTCGAGCAAAGCGAGTAATCTGATTGCCATATATTTATCTTAATCAATAGCTTAATCAGAAATTCTATAGTTAGGTTCCGAAATATCAAGTCAAATTCAAAATAATCTTATTGCTATTTTTGAGGGCAATTACTGACCATGTGTCGGCTTTTATTACAGCTCGATGCCATCTGTGAAAGTTTTTAAGTAGAGTCTGCTCAGAAAGTATAACTTATTGAGTAGACTCGAATTACTGGAGCGGCGGGTTGTAATAACTGTAATATTGAAAGATTAAGCCATTACACCACATTGAGTGCTGGAGGAGATCCTCAAGGTGATGTTCCTGAACCAGGAGTTTTGCGTTTATTTGGCTTTGGACTGGCAGCATTTGGATTCTCAAGAAAGAATCGTGACGCGTAGTGTAAAAATTTTTTACACTTTAAAAACGCCGACAAACAGTCGGCGTTTTTTTATTCGGCCTCAATGACAAAAATTACTTTTTGGGATGAGTGGGTACAAAAAAGCTATTGCCTGGCTTCTTTGAAATTTACACATCCTTGATTAAATAGAACTTTCTACTGCAAATATGTTAGAATTCGATATTGAAATTAAGCGCCCGTAGCTCAGCTGGATAGAGCGCAGTCCTCCGGAGGCTGAGGTCACAGGTTCGAATCCTGTCGGGCGCGCCATTTTCTTTTCACCCCCGTAAAATTCACCTGATGCCTTGAAAGGTAAAGTAGTTTCTGGGGTTCGAAGACCTTCGCCACGCACATACGCCAATCTGTCGGCAAAAGTGAGTTTCATCACTGCATGACGGTCTTCAATGCGCTCCCAATCCCAGAGCTCATGCGGGTTTGAGAGAAAATCCATCACGCTTAGAAAACTTTCATCAAAGTCTCTTAACGGACGACCACACAGAGCGACTTTTTCCTGCATGATCTGCTTTTCGAGCTGTAGTTCGCCGATGCGTTTTTCATAGGCGCTAACGACAACTGTTGATTCCGCATCCACGATACGATCCAGCACACTCGATCTTTTTCTCGGTCTTGTTCATCTCCAACTGAAGGGACTTACTGTGTGTCTTCTGGTACTCCAGAAGATATTCCCGCAGCACTTTAAACATTGCCAATGCGATCTTAAAAAAATACTTGCTTTTCACATATCCGGTTGTCGTTTCCCCTATTTTCCTCTATTCTCTCCTTAGTTATGAGGGCAAACAATGCTATGACTGATGAAATTTTGACCTTGAAAGAGCTGGCAGCCTATTTAAAGCTCGCTGAAAAAACCGCCTATAAACTAGCCGCCGAGGGAAAGCTGCCAGGCTTCAAGGTCGGTGGAAGCTGGCGTTTTAAGGCAAAGGATATAGATCGCTGGATTGGAGAAAAAAAGACTAAAGAGGCAGACAAATGAGTTTTGAACTTCAGGCCATTGGCGGGGCGGATGCATGACCAAAGAACAACAGATCGAAAATGCCTTAATTGCGAAGCTCAAAGACCTCAAATATACCTGGCGCGAGGATATATGCGACAAGGTAACGCTTGAGCAGAATTTCCGTGAAAAGTTTGAGGCCCTGAACCACGTTCACCTGACGGATTCTGAGTTTTCCCGCCTGCGTGATGAAATCGTCAATTCTGATGTCTTTGCCGCTGCCAAAACACTTCGGGAGCGCAATACCTTCCAGCGTGAAGATGGCACACCACTGCAATACACCTTGGTCAATATCAAAGACTGGTGCAAAAATGAATTTGAAGTTATTAATCAGTTGCGTATCAACACCGATAACAGCCATCACCGCTATGATGTTATTTTGCTGATTAACGGTGTCCCCGTTGTTCAAGTTGAGCTGAAAACCCTGGGCCTCACGCCCCGCCGCGCCATGGAGCAAATAGTCGATTACAAGAACGACCCAGGCAACGGCTATACGAATACGCTGTTATGTTTCATGCAGCTCTTTATTGTCAGCAATCGGGACAACACCCTCTATTTTGCCAATAATCATTCCCAGCATTTCAGTTTTAACGCCGATGAGCGTTTCTTGCCGATTTATCAGCTCGCCCATGAAGACAACTCGAAAATAACCCATCTCGACGACTTCGCCGATCATTTCCTGGCCAAATGCACACTAGGCCAGATGATCAGTCGCTACATGGTTCTGGTGGCCAGCGAGCAAAAGCTGATGATCATGCGCCCGTATCAAATCTATGCTGTCAAGGCGATTGTTGATTGTATTCATCAAAATCGCGGCAACGGCTATATCTGGCATACCACGGGTAGCGGTAAAACGCTGACATCATTTAAAGCCTCTACGCTCCTGAAAGATAATCCAGACATTGATAAATGCCTGTTTGTGGTAGACCGTAAAGACCTCGACCGCCAAACCCGTGAGGAATTCAACAAGTTTCAGGAAGGCTGCGTTGAAGAGAACACCAACACCGAAGCCCTGGTTCGGCGGATGTTATCGGATTATAAAGGCGACAAAGTGATAGTTACCACCATCCAAAAGCTTGGTCTTGCGCTCGATGAGAACAGCAAGCGCAACCAACAGAATAAACAAAAAGGCAGGCAGACATACAAAGAGCGCCTGGAGCCGCTGAGAAATCAAAGAATTGTGTTTATCTTTGATG